>JAGLRU010000442.1 GCA_023136145.1 Alphaproteobacteria bacterium | reverse complement strand
AAAACCTTGAAGCAGGCGGGTGTTGCACGTGTAGTTATTGAGCGTGCAGCTAATAAGGCTACTGTGACGATCCATACGGCGCGTCCGGGTGTGATTATCGGCAAAAAAGGCTCTGATATTGAGAAGCTCCGCAAGGATTTATCCCAATTTGTTAGTGGTGATATTACTCTAAATATCGTTGAAATTCGCAAGCCGGAGGTGGATGCACAATTGGTTGCCGATGGTATCGCTCAGCAGTTAGAGCGTCGCGTGTCTTTTCGTCGTGCTATGAAGCGCGCCGTTCAGTCTGCGCTGCGTTTGGGGGCTGGTGGCATTAGGGTTAACTGTGCCGGTCGTTTGGCGGGTTCCGAGATTGCGCGTACTGAGTGGTATCGCGAAGGTCGTGTTCCGCTGCACACATTGCGTGCGGATGTCGATTACGCAACCGCGCGTGCTTCTACTACTTACGGTATTATCGGCGTTAAGGTTTGGATTTTCAAAGGTGAGATTCTGGCGCATGACCCGATGGCGCACGACAAACGCCTGACGGATCAGCAGACGGCTCGCGGGTGAGGGAAGAGAAAAGAGGAATACGACTATGATGTCACCAAAGAAAATGAAGTTTCGCAAGGCGCATAAGGGGCGCATCCACGGAGTGGCCTCTTCAGGCACTTATCTGTCTTATGGGTCTTTCGGTTTGAAAGCGACTTCGCCACAGCGCATTACAGCGCGTCAGATTGAAGCTGCGCGGCGTGCGATCAGTAGATGTATAAAGCGTCAGGGTCGTCTTTGGATTCGGATTTTCCCGGACGTGCCAGTCTCTAAAAAGCCGCTTGAAGTGCGGATGGGGAGTGGAAAAGGATCGCCGGAATTTTATGTCAGCCGTGTAAAACCCGGCAAGATTATGTTTGAACTGGATGGCGTAACGCGTGAAGTGGCAGAGGAGGCTTTTTCTCTAGCTTCTGCCAAGCTTCCGATTAAAGCACGTTTCGTGTTTCGCGATTAGGGGGTAAGGAAAATGAAAACAGCAGATTTAAGAGCAAAAACGGTAGATGAACTGGAGCAGGGTCTTCTTGATTTGCGCAAAGAGCAATTCAATTTCCGGTTTCAGAAATCGACTGGAAAGATTGAGGATACCTCGCGCATACGTAAGGTTCGCCGCGATATAGCTAAAGTTAAAACGTTGCTAAATGAAATAAAATCCGGTAATAAGCTGGTCGCTAAAAAGAAAATCAAGGAGTAAGTGGAATGCCTCGTCGTGTGCTGGAAGGCAAAGTTGTAAGTAATAAATGCGACAAGACGGTGACTGTCATCGTTGAGCGTCGGGTGCGTGATCCTATGTACGGCAAGATTGTCCGCCGTTCCTCGAAGTACGCGGCTCATGATGAGGAAAACGCATGGAAAATTGGCGACAAAGTGGTGATTGAGGAGTGTCGTCCGATATCGAAGTTGAAGGGATGGCGGGTCATCAGTGGTAAAACTACCAGAGAAAGTCAGGTGAAAACGTCTAACGAAAGCGCACAGGATAGAGTTTCCGTGAAGAGAGTTGTTGCGAAAAAACGGCGTTGAATAAAAGACATAAGGTTTTTTTGAGAGATTTGAGAGAAAGGTTAAACACATGATACAGATGCAAACTACCATGGAGGTCGCCGACAATAGCGGGGCGCGCCGTGTTCAGTGCATCAAGGTGCTTGGTGGTTCGCACAGAAGAACTGCAGGTATTGGTGATGTGGTCGTTGTTTCCGTGAAGGAGGCTATTCCGCGTGGGCGCGTGAAAAAGGGTACTGTGCACAAGGCAGTGATTGTGCGTACAGCCACTCCGCTTCGGCGCGATGATGGCACTAGCATTCGTTTTGATCGTAATGCTGCTGTGCTGCTCAATCCAACGGGAGAGCCTGTGGGTACTCGTATTTTCGGCCCCGTTACGCGCGAGTTGCGCTTCAAGAAATTCATGAAAATCATCTCTCTTGCTCCAGAGGTGTTGTGATGAACAAGGTTAGAATCAAAAAAGGTGATAAGGTCGTCGTTCTATTGGGTCGTGATAAAGGCAAGAGTGGCGAAGTGAAGCATGTGAATCCGACGGAGTCTAGGGTGATCGTGCAGGGTGTTAACGTGCAGACAAAGCATCGCAAGGCATCTCAGTCGGGGCCTGGTGGTATAGAAAAGATCGAAGCCTCCATCCACATCTCGAACGTTGCGTTCGCTGATCCGAAAACGGGCAAGCCGACCCGCATCGGATACAAAATAGTCGGCGATCGCAAGGTGCGCGTGGCGAAGCGTTCCGGCGAACAGCTTGAATAAGGGAAAGTTATGGTAGCGCGTCTCAAAAAAGAATATCTGAAAAGAATCAAGCCTGCTATGAAGAAGCAGTTTGACTACAAAAATGACATGGAAATTCCATGTCTCGACAAGATAGTCATTAATATGGGTGTTGGCGAAAACGCCACTGATAGCAAGAAGATTCAGGGGGCTGTTGCAGATATGACTGTTATTTCTGGTCAGAAGCCAGTTGTGTCTAAGGCACGTAAGTCTATCGCTGCTTTCAAGTTGCGCGAGAATGTTCCAATCGGTTGCAAGGTGACTTTACGCGGTGCACGTATGTACGAGTTTTTGGATCGATTGATTACGATTGCGATGCCGCGTATTCGAGATTTTCGTGGTGTCTCCGAAAAAAGCTTTGACGGCAATGGTAACTATGCCTTTGGCATCAAGGAACAGATCATTTTTCCCGAAATCAACTACGACAAGGTTGATTCGATTAGGGGAATGGACATCATCATTTGCACGACTGCGGCAAATGATGAGCAGGCGAAAGCTTTGCTGAAGGCATTTAAAATGCCATTCAGAAATTATCAAGTTTAAGGGATAACAGACAATGGCTAAGACGAGTTCTATAGAGAAAAACAACCGCCGCAAAAGACTGGTGAAGAAATTTGCCCCTAAATGGGCGAAGTTGAAAGAAATTGCAAAAGATGAGTCCCGTCCGTTCGATGAACGTTTTGCGGCGCGACTTAAGATGGCGAAGTTGCCGCGCAATTCTCATCCGACGCGGGTACGGCATCGGTGCGAATTGACTGGTCGTGCGCGTGGCAACTATAGGAAATTTGGCATTTCCCGGCTGATGTTGCGGGAACTGGCCTCTCAGGGAATGATCCCTGGTGTTACGAAATCAAGCTGGTGAGAGGAAAGGAGTGATATTAAATGTTGATTAACGATCCTCTTGGAGATTTGTTGACACGTATTCGGAACGGACAGACGGCGAGATTAACCGCTGTTTCTAGTCCTTCTTCAAAGCACCGCATCAACGTGTTGGAAGTTTTGAAGCGCGAAGGGTTTATTCGCGATTACAGTGTCATGGAAAAAGATAATGGTGCGTCTGAGCTGAGCGTCGAGTTGAAATACTCGGAAGGTCAGCCCGTGATTCGCGAAATCGCCCGCATTTCTAAGCCGGGACGTCGCGTTTATTCGAAAATCACGGAAGTCCCGAGTTTTTACAACGGTCTCGGCATTTCAATTCTGTCCACGCCGCGCGGGGTGCTCTCTGATAAGGAAGCACGCGAAGCGAACGTGGGTGGTGAATTGCTTTGCCGGGTCTTTTAACCGAGAAGGTGGTAGCTTATGTCTAGAATTGCCAAGCACCCGATCCCGATTCCTGCCGGCGTTGATGTTAAGGTCAACGATGGGAAGGTAGTCGTTAAGGGAAAAATGGGTGAATTGACGCTCGTCCTCGTCAAAGACATTTCCGCGAAGGTCAATGATGGTACGGTGATATTGAAGCCGTTGTCTAATGCGTCCTTCGCTATGAATATGTGGGGTACTACAGCATCGAACGTCAAGAATATGATAAAAGGTGTGACGGAGGGATACAGTAAAAAGCTGTTGATCGAAGGTGTCGGTTTCCGCGCTGCGCTTAAGGGAAAGGATTTGGTTCTCCAGATCGGCTTTAGCCACGAGGTTAATTATAAAACGCCTCAGGGAATAAACATTAAGGTGCCGAAGCAGACAGAGATTGAAATCTCCGGCATCGATAAGCAGAAGGTGGGTCAGGTTACGGCGGAGATTTATTCGTTAAAACCGCCGGAACCTTACAAGGGAAAAGGCATCAGGTACGAAGGGCAGCGAGTCCGTCGTAAAGAAGGCAAGAAGAAATAACAGAGGCTGATATGAGCAAAACACAATCTAAACAACGTCGCCAGTGGCGGGTTCGCAAGGTTCTAAGGAAGGCGTCTGAAAAGAACAACCGTCCGCGTCTGACCGTGCATCGTTCCGTACTGCATATCTATGCGCAGGTGATTAACGATGAAACCGGCATGACTTTGGTTGCTGCTTCCACAGTGGATGCTGGACTGAAAAAGAAGTTGAAAAGCACGTCCAACAAGGATGCGGCGCAGGCTGTTGGCAAGTTGGTGGCGGAACGTGCTAAAAAAGCGGGTGTCGAGAAGGTAGCGTTTGATCGCGGCTCTTACATGTATCACGGACGCGTCAAAGCTTTGGCAGAAGCTGCGCGTGAAGCCGGTTTATCATTCTAAAGGAAAAAAACAATGGCGAAGCCAGACAGAGCTGGAAGAGATTTCAAGGATAAGAGCCGGGACGGTGAGGGTAGTGAATTAGTTGAACGCCTCATTGCGGTCAATCGCGTTGCGAAAGTAGTCAAGGGTGGTCGTCGTTTCGGCTTTGCCGCCTTGGTTGTTGTTGGCGATGGGCGAGGTCGCGTTGGTCTTGGTTCTGGTAAGGCGCGTGAAGTGCCGGAGGCCATCAAAAAGGCGACAGGTAAGGCAAAACGCAATTTGATTCGCGTTCCACTTCGCGAAGGTCGGACGCTCCATCATGATGTTGAGGCGCATTTCGGTGCAGGCCGTGTTCGTATGCGTGCTGCGTCGGCTGGTACTGGTATTATTGCGGGTGGTCCGTTACGTGCAGTGTTCGAGGTTCTAGGTCTTCAGGATGTTGTTGCGAAATCTTTGGGGTCGTCCAATCCATATAACATGGCAAAAGCTGCTATTGTTGCCTTTGAACGCATGGAAAGTCCACGTATGGTGGCTAGCCGTCGCGGATGTCGCGTCAGTGAAGTTCTTGGCCGCAAAAATGATGCGAAGGAGAAGTCTGATGGCTGAAGAAAAGAAAAAACAGGTGGCAAAGAAGGCATCCGCATGTGCGAAGTCTGGTAAAAAAATTAAGGTGACACAGATTGGCAGTACGATAGGTCGCATTGATGTGCAGAGGAAGACGTTGATCGGTTTGGGGCTTAACAAGCGTAACCGCAGCAAGGTACTGGAAGATACTCCTTTTGTTCGTGGTATGATTGAGTGCGTAAAGCACCTCGTAATTGTGGAAGAAGCGGCCTAGCACCGAAGAAAAATAAGGACGAAGAAAATGAAGTTGAATCAACTGAGAGATAACACGGGTGCTCGCAAGTCTCGTATGTGCGTAGGGCGCGGTATCGGTTGCAGTAAAGGTAAGACTTGCGGTCGTGGTGTTAAGGGACAAAAGGCTCGTTCTGGCGTTGCACTTAAGGGGTTTGAGGGTGGACAGATGTCTCTCTTGCGCCGGATGCCTAAGCGTGGCTTTAAGAATTTTGCTTCTCACTCCTACGCGGTAGTGAATCTGGATAATATTCAGGAAGCAATAGACTCCAAAAAAATCTCTACGGCGAAACCGATAGACGCGAAATTGCTGGTAGAAGCGGGTGTTATCCGCCGTGTCGGTGACGGGTTGCGTTTGCTGGCTGGAAGGAGTGATTTGAAGTCTAAGGTAACTTTCATTGTGACAGGCGTTTCTTCTGGTGCGGTGAAAGCGGTTGAAAAGGCTGGTGGCAAAGTCGATGTTTTGCCAGCGAAGGTAAACAAGCTCCTAAAAGGCAAGCTGCCGAAAAAGGAAAGAGACCGGAAATCGGAAGCCGGAAAATGATGTTTTTTGATGTCGAATTTCTGACGTTGGTTTTCTGAAGAGGATTTCTGTATGGCTTCAGCCGTTGAGCAATTTGCTGCAAACCTGAACTTCGGTGCTTTCGCTAAGGCTGAGGAACTGAAGAAGCGGCTTTGGTTTACTTTGGGTGCCTTGATTATTTTCCGCTTAGGAACGTTTATCCCGCTCCCCGGAATCGATCCGCAGGTCTGGCAGGAAATTTTTGATCAGAAGTCTGGCGGTGTGCTGGATATGTTCAATATGTTTTCGGGTGGTGCTCTGGAGCGTATGAGTATCCTTGCTCTGAACATTATGCCGTATATTTCGGCTTCCATTATTATGCAGCTTCTGACATCGATGCATCCGCAACTGGAGGCGATGAAGAAAGATGGCGAATCAGGGCGTAAGAAGATCAATCAGTATACGCGGTATCTCACTATCGTTCTTGCAGCTCTTCAGGCTTACGGCCTTGCAGTCGGTCTTGAAAATATGCAGAGCGGAATTGCTTCCGCTGTCATCAATCCCGGAATGTTCTTCCGCGTCAGTACAGTCATTACGATCGTTGGAGGTACCATCTTCCTGATGTGGCTTGGTGAGCAGATAACGGGGAGGGGTGTTGGCAACGGTATATCGCTTATTATTTTCTCCGGTATTGTGGCCGGAATTCCATCGGCAGTGATTCAAACGTTGTCGCTTGGGCGGGAAGGGTCTATTTCCACTGTGGTGATAATCGGGATGATAATCATGGTAGTGGGTGTTATAGCTTTTATCGTTTTCATGGAACGTGCCCAGCGACGTGTCGTGGTGCAGTATCCCAAGCGGATGGTGGGGAATCGCATGTCTGGCGGAGATGTTAGTCACATGCCTTTGAAGATGAACACGTCTGGAGTTATCCCGCCGATTTTTGCTTCGTCGCTGTTGTTGCTTCCTATGACGGTCGTTGGCTTTTCAGGAGGTGGTCAGGGCAATGAATTTATGGATTCCGTTGCGCGGTATCTTCAGCATGGCCAGCCTGCCTATATGCTGCTTTATGGAGGTTTGATCGCGTTTTTCGCATTTTTCTATACGGCGATTGTGTTCAACCCGGATGATACGGCGGAGAATCTTCGTAAATACGGTGGTTTTGTGCCCGGAATTCGTCCTGGTAAGGCGACTGCGGACTATTTAGATTATGTTTTAACGCGTATTACTGTTGTAGGTGCTGTGTATCTCGTCTTCGTATGTCTTTTGCCAGAAATCTTGATATCGAAGTTCGCCCTGCCGTTTTATTTTGGTGGTACGAGTTTGCTGATTACGGTTTCGGTTATGATGGACACTGTGGCGCAAATCCATTCTCATCTGATAGCGCATCAGTATGAGGGTTTGATAAAGAAATCAAAGCTGAGAGGGAAGCGGAAATGAGAATCATCCTTCTTGGCCCGCCTGGAGCTGGAAAAGGTACTCAGGCACGAAGGCTGATGGAGAAGTATGATATTGTGCAGATTGCAACCGGAGATATTTTTCGTGAGAACGTCAGGACGGAAACTCCTCTCGGCAAGCAGGTTGAGGTGATTCTGAAAGAGGGTAGGCTTGTGCCTGATTCCATCCTTACTGAGATGATTTCGGAGCGTATTGACAGGTCAGATTGCAGAAACGGCTTTATTCTTGATGGATTTCCACGCAATGTCGTACAGGCTGAGGCACTTGAAAAAATGCTGAAAGAAAAAGGTCTTTGTCTGGACTGTGTTGTGCAGATAGAGGTTGATGATGAAAATTTGATAGAGAGAATCTCCGGGCGTTATTCTTGTTCTTCTTGCGGGGAAGTGTATCACGACAAGTTTAAAAAGCCGTCCCGACCCGAATCATGCGATAAATGCGGAGATTTTGGAAAGTTTATTCGTCGAACGGATGATAATAAAGAGTCTGTTAGGACGCGTCTAGAGGTCTATCATACTCAAACGGCTCCGATTCTTCCTTTCTATAGGAGCCGAGAAATTCTAAAGTCCGTCAATGGAATGGCTGGTATGGATGAGGTAACTCGCCAGATTGAGGCTGTTTTAAAGGCAGAAAATGGCTGTAATAGGCTTTCTGCCGAATAAGAGTGAGTGTTAGAGGAGCAATAAAAAAGCGACAGTTTTGTCTCAAATAGGGTAAATATACTGTTGACGTTTTTTTATCGCGTCTTATAATGCGCAATCCAACTTTCTTAAGAAAGTTGGTGGAAGGTGTTGTATGTCCCTTTAGTTGTGGGACTGGTGTATTGCTTGCGATTGGCGGATGATCTGCCGATGAAACGTATAACAGGAGTATAAATGTGGCACGTATCGAAGGTGTCAATATACCTACGGAAAAGGTCATTGGAATTGCGCTGACGTACATTTACGGCATTGGTCGTTCTGGCGCGAAAAAGATTCTAGAATCGGCAAACGTCGACTGGAGCAAACGCGTTAATGCTCTGACCGAAGATGAGTTGAACCGTATTCGTGATGCAATCAAGTCTGGAAGCAGGATTGAAGGTGAGTTGCGTCGTGAGATTGCAATAAGCATTAAGCGGTTGATGGATTTGGGTTGTTATCGTGGTGGGCGTCACCGTAGAGGTTTGCCTGTACGGGGTCAACGAACGCGCACGAATGCTCGGACGCGTAAAGGACCGCGCAAAACAATTGCCGGCAAGAAATCTGCGCCGACCAAGAAATAACAGCTGAGAGTGGAAACAAAAAATGGCTAAAGCACAGCGCACCAAAGAAACCAAGAACGGTAAGAAAAAATCGTCACCTAAAGTTCGCAAGAAGGAACGTAAAAACGTTACAACTGGTACGGCGCACGTTAACTCCACATTCAACAATACTATCATCACAATTACGGACGCGCAGGGCAATACTCTTGCGTGGTCAACCGCCGGGCATCAGGGCTTCAAGGGATCGCGCAAATCTACTCCTTATGCTGCCCAGATAGCCGCTGAGGACGCAGGGCGCAAGGCGAAAGAGCATGGTGTAAAAACGCTGGAAGTGCTCGTGAAAGGTCCCGGTTCGGGACGTGAATCAGCCTTGCGTGCGCTTCAGTCCGTCGGGTTCACTATCAATTCGATCATAGACATCACGCCTGTTCCACATAATGGCTGCCGTCCGTGCAAAAGACGCAGAGTTTAGGCTTTTAAACTATCTTCTGTTTTATTCATATTGGATCCATCACGCAAAGAGGGGCTGACCTTGATACAGAAAAACTGGCAAGAGCTTATAAAACCAAACAAAGTTGAAGTAAGCACATCAAAAGATCCGCAACGCTTTGGCAAAGTAGTTGTTGAGCCACTGGAACGTGGATACGGCCTGACGCTGGGCAATGCCATGCGTCGCGTGCTGCTGTCGTCTTTGCAGGGTGCTGCTGTCACTGCTATTAGGATTGACGGCGTGCTGCACGAGTTTTCGTCCATCGACGGCGTTCGCGAGGATATAACGGACATTGTCCTGAACATCAAGAATATTTCTCTGCGGATGCACGCGGAAGGCTCCAAGAAGATATATTTGAAGGCTGAAGGTCCATGTGAAGTTAAGGCCGGCATGATTGAGACTAGCGCGGATATCGAAATCACCAATCCGGAAGTCGTAATATGTACTCTTGGTAACAAGGCGAAGTTGAACATTGAGTTGGTTGTTAGCAATGGAAAAGGATACCGTCCTGCTGCTCAGAACCGTCCAGAAGATGCTCCGATTGGTCTTATTCCGGTAGATAGTATTTTCAGTCCTGTTCGTAGGGTTTCTTACAAGGTTGAGGATACCCGCGTTGGTCAGGTTATTGACTATGATAGGCTTATTCTTGATATTGAAACTAACGGTACAGTTAAGCCGGAAGACGCTGTAGCTTATGCGGCGCGTATTCTGCAAGATCAATTGCAGGTGTTCGTGAACTTTCAGGAGCCTGAGGTTGTTGTTAAAGAAGAAGAGAAGGATGAGCTGCCATTTAGCCGTCATTTGCTTCGTAAGGTTGAGGAATTGGAGCTTTCTGTCCGTTCTGCAAACTGTCTTAAGAATGATAACATCATTTATATCGGCGATCTTGTTCAGAAAACCGAGGCTGATATGCTTCGCACGCCGAATTTTGGGCGTAAATCACTGAACGAAATCAAAGAAGTCCTTACTAATATGGAGCTACACCTCGGCATGAATGTCGAAGGCTGGCCTCCTGAGAATATCGAGGAACTTGCAAGAAAACTCGAAGAGCCTTTTTGAATATCAGACTGGCTACCTGAAACAACGCTGCTGACATCAGGGCATTGTTCGTATCATCCGCCTTATGCGTAAGGCGATATTAGAAGGAGGGCGTTCTTATGCGTCATAAAAAAGCGGGTCGTAAACTCGGCGTTACAACATCGCACCGCAAAGCAATGTTTGCAAATATGGCAGTCGCTCTTATCAAGCATGAGCAGATTTCTACTACGCTGCCGAAAGCCAAAGAGTTAAGAGGCTTTGTCGAGCGTCTGATTACTTTGGGTAAAGCTGGCAAGCTTGACAGTCGCCGTTTGGCGCACTCTCGTTTGCGCGATGATACTATGCTTAAGAAGTTGTTTGAAGTTCTTGCTCCTCGTTATAAAGACCGTCAGGGTGGTTATACTCGCGTTTTGAAGGCTGGCTTTCGTCGTGGTGATAACGCGCCTATGGCGATCATTGAGCTGGTTGACCGTGATCGTGCTGCCAAGGGTCAGGACAGTGGTCCTACAGGAACGGAAGAAGATGAGTCCGTTGTAGAATCTGCTCCAGAAAAGAAGAAATCTGAAAAGGCTCCCGGTCCTGCCAAGAGCAAAGCCACCACTGGCTAAATTTGGGGAAATAAAGTATAAAAAGGGCGGAAGGTCTT
>JAGLRU010000441.1 GCA_023136145.1 Alphaproteobacteria bacterium | reverse complement strand
TCTTTGCTAAAAAAACACGGCCATGCCATGTTGCCGTTACCACCTTATTCACCCGACTTTAATCCCATCGAACAAACCTTTGGCGCCATGAAAAAACGCCGGGAAGGTATGCCCATAGAAACAACCGTTGAAGAATTAGTAATGTCTTATCTCTAATGCGAACTACTATAACAGATCGGGGCACAGAATATTGCGGGCGGCGCGACAAGAATGACTACCAGTTATTCCTGGCTATCAACGATATTGAGCATACCAAAACCAAGGTCAAACATTCGCAAACCAACGGTATTTGTGAGCGCTTTTATAAGACTATTTTGTAGGAATTTTATCAAATTACGTTCCGCAAAAAACTATATGAGGATATCGAAACCCTGCAAGCTGATCTGGATGCATGGATCGATTGGTACAATAATAAGCGAACTCATCAAGGAAAAATGTGTTGCGGACGCACGCTATTTGAGACCATGATAGAGGGTAAAGAAATATGGAAGGAAAAATTTGTGAACAGAGGTGATCCAAGAAATTCGGACAAGGAGTTAAGCTACTTGTTGCATACATAAGTGTTCTAAAATAAGCTATAAAGAAATTTAGAAGGTAAGTTTATGGGCAGTATACACTATATTAACGTCAAGACAGCGGTTCGAATCAGAAAAGAAATACAAGACTCTGAAAAAGATTATCGTTGAATTAGCTAAGAGATATTCGTTGAATAAAAAATGGTGTTTAAGTGGCAACATGCTGGACGTGTGGATAACTTAAAAAGTGTTCCAACGCTCCGACGCTCCAAAAACATCTGATGGCGTTTTTGCTGGCTTATAGTTTCCAGCGTCCGTTGAGGTCGTTGAAGTTTAAATTGTCATATAAGGAGAGAAAAGCCAGACTTATTCTATATTTATCTAATCTAGAGGATTGTGGGTCTTAACATGTAAGTATAAGATTTGGTAAACTTGTGAAAAAACAAAGAAATCAGTAATTATAATGTCAAATTTTTTTCTGAACTATTGTGCTGTAAGTTTATCAACGGTATTTTTCTTTCAAATTTTTTTTCTTGTCTTTTTTCTGCCTACTACTGCATGCGTGGCGGTTGATTTAGATTCCGTCCTTGGTGTAGTAGCTGTATCTGCAGAGCAGTCTGTAGCATCTGACGCAGTTTTGGGTAATAAGCAAGTCAGAATAGAAGGTATTTCGGGTGATTTAGAACCCCAAAGTGTTTCTTATGTTATCGAGAAACAAAATGAAGATAGTTTCTTGAGCAAAGGAACTCAGAGACCTTCTTTAATTATTGAAAAGTTTGAGGAACATAGTGTTGTTTCGTTTACGATGCCAAACATAGTGGATACTTTGCATCAGGAAGAAATTGTTTGGAATTCTGTTTTTGATACTGCGGTCAAGGCGAAAGACGAAACAGAAGCTGTTGTGAAAAAAGGGGGTACTTTGCATCAGGAAGAAATTGTTTGGAATTCTGTTTTTGATACTACGGTTAAGGTGAAAGGCGAAACAGAAGCTGTTGTGAAAAAAGGGGATACTTTGCATCAGGAAGAAATTGTTTGGAATTCTGTTTTTGATACTACGGTTAAGGCGAAAGGCGAAACAGAAGCTGTTGTAAAAAAAGGGGATACTTTGCATCAGGAAGAAATTGTTTGGAATTCTGTTTTTGATACTACGGTTAAGGCGAAAGGCGAAACAGAAGCTGTTGTGAAAAAAGGGGATACTTTGCATCAGGAAGAAATTGTTTGGGATTCTGTTTTTGATACTGCGGTCAATGTGAAAGACGAAACAGAAGCTGTTGTGAAAAAAGGGGATACTTTGCATCAGGAAGAAATTGTTTGGGATTCTGTTTTTGATACTGCGGTCAAGGCGAAAGACGAAACAGAAGCTGTTGTGAAAAAAGGGGATATTCCAGAATCTTTGATATCTGTGCTGCATAACGGTCATTTCGATGCCGACGAGGATTTAAAAAATAGATGCAGTGCTGAAAAGGAAATGAATAAAAGCATGATGCGCAATATGTTAATCCTAGAGAGTGAAAAGGAAAAACTCAGAAAGAAATTAAATGAGATGGCGCCAGGAGAAATTAGACCTGTGTTCGAATGTGCAGTAGAAACCAAGCGTATCGGTGAGCTTGAAACTCAAGTCAAGTATTTGCAGGACGAAAATATAGCTCTTCACAAAAAGAATGAAGATCTAGGTAACATAAAACTGAATACCGATTCAGCAGAAACCGAGCGTATTGGTGAGCTTGAAACTCAAGTCGAGTATTTGCAGGATGAAAATATAGCTCTTCACAAAAAGAATGAAGATCTAGGTAACATAAAACTGAATACCGATGCGGTAAAAGACAAAAGCGAAATCGATAAAAGTTCTCCGTTTTTGGAAGAGAGTTCTGGTAAAACAGAAAGTGAGCGGGAATTAATTAATCATGACGAAAATAAACCATTACATGATAACGATTATGATTTTGAAAATGCAGAAAAACTTGACATAGACCTTCTTTAAGACAGTCTTTACTTTTTTGACTGAGAATTAGAGATGGTGCTAAAGGATTCGTATGTTTTAGAATCTATACGCTTTACCTTTTAAGTAACTTCAGGTGGATTGTGTGTGGTAACTAATAATCAAAATTCAGTAACAAAAAAAGAAGTTTCCTTCTCGGCTGCAGGTGAGAAAATTTTTGTCCATGTGCAGCCTCATGATGAAATTAATCTTAAAAATATCGACCTTTCTAAGGTAAGAGTTGATATTCTCGGGACGGATATCATCATTACAGATCTTGCGACTAATGCGCAGATAGTTTTCCCCGGATTGGCATTGTTTCTGTTTGATATGGATGAGGCACCGTTGCTTACGTTGAACGGGAACGCTTTGGATCCGCAAACCTTGCTAGCAAAAATCGGAGAAGTCGGGAATTTGTCCGTCAAGGAGTTTATTGCTGTTTCCAGCATTATTCCGAAAGAACAAGATGACAACGAGAATGCATGTGAAGAGGTCATAGATTCTGAGGTCGCACAACAAGCTGAGATACAGTTAACTGATGCCATGCAGATGGTGAATACGCTGCTTCAGGCACAGGCTGTTGCCGCACAACATAACATCGATTCTGCTGAGGCTGACAATAATTTCAAAAGTAATGCGCCACGCTTCGCTGTTGACGAAGGAACGGGCGCACCGGAGCCCATCGTGCTGCCAAAAAGTTCCGGCATGACTGGTGAGTTTTCTGACCCGCCAAATCCGGCTGTTGTCGCCGCTGTTGATATGGTGCTGTTGCAACCTGGTCGAACCGATGGTGTAGAAGATATCGGCGGATTTGATGTGCATGTTATACGCGGTGGGGGCGGAGCTGATGCGTCTTTTTATAATCCGGCCAATTCAGTGCAGTTTTCGACAGAATTAATCAATTATACGGCATCAACAGACAATTTGTTGATTCAGGCAGATAACGAAGATAATTATACAGAGACTTTGATGTCACGTGTTGTATCGATAACGCCGAATTTGCCAACCGGTTTTAAAATTACGAATATAGAAGTTTCTGGTCTGCCTTCAGATTTTGTTCTGGAGGGCATGTCTTACGATTTAACCACCAATACTTATTTTATTAATGATCCGGTTCTTGATGGATCTGGTCATGCTAATTTGCTTATGCATTACAATGTACCAAGCATGCTGGCTTTTTCCGTTACAGTCAACCTGTTGACTGTTTTTGACGAAGATTTGTACACAATTCAGAATCCTGGCGAAACGTTGGTTATGCCAACAGAGCCTGAAGTTGTAGTGACATTAGTGCAGACGGGTATTGTTAAAGACGTAATGTCGTCGCAGGATTATACCGTCAATGACATATATGGCAATCCGATATGGGTGCTGGCCAATAATCCCAACAATAATCGTATATATTCAGGTAGCGGTGACGACACGATTATTGGTGGCGGTGGCAATAATACAATTTTTTCCGGCGGTGGAGACGATACTGTTATCGGCGGTAGAGGTTCAAATTATCTTGACGGTGGTACTGGAGACGATACGTTTGTCAGCGGATTAAGCGACGATATGATTATTGGCGGATCTGGCACGGATACGATTGATTATTCCGCGATTATCAGACCGATTAATGTTGATATGGGCAATCTGATCTCCGGGTATGCCGTCGTAACTATTGATCCGATAGGTCCAACTTTCAAAATTGATGAAATTAAACAGATTGAAAACATCTTTTCCGGTACTGGCAACGATACGCTGCGCGGAGACGATAATGATAATGTAATTTTGGCGGGTGCAGGAGATGATACTGTTCAGGCCAGCGGTGGGACGGATATTCTGGATGGGGAAGCTGGTACGAACACGATCGATTTTTCAACAATCGGTGCATCCGTAACTGGAGTTTCTGTCATCTTGGACGGCAGCAATGTTGCGACAGTAACTGTCGGAGGTGGATCTGACCAGACTATCAGTAATTTCACCAATGCCATTGGTACTGGCGGAGATGATATGCTTGGTGGTGATGGCGATGTCAACTGTATTGACGGTGGCGAAGGAAACGATACATTGTCTGGTGGAGGCGGCGAGGATACGCTGATTGGTGGATCGGGCATTGATACTGTTACATATGCAGCAGTTGCCGGTGGTGTAGTTGTCAATCTTTCTTCCCAAATAGCCAGCAATGACGGCGATGGATCATCAGATGATCTTCTTACCATTGAAAACGTGGTTGGCTCGATTTTCGCTGATACGATTATCGGTGACAATAACAGCAACGTTATTGATGGTCGAGGCGGAGTGGATACATTATATGGCCTAGGCGGTGCCGATATTTTTATCGCCAGTGATGGCGTAGATGTCATCGATGGCGGCGATGATAGTGATACGGTTGATTATTCCGATCTGGCAGGTGCGACCTCGATTGCTGTTGTCCTGAATAGTTCAACGCCGGTAACTGTTACTGTTTCTGGCGTAGATAACCAGACCATTTCAAATATTGAAAATGTAGTCGGAACAGATGGCAACGATACGCTGGTCGGCGATAGTCTAAATAACATTTTTAATGGAGATGCGGGAAACGATACACTTGCTGGCGGCGGCGGTAACAATACGCTGATTGGCGGATTGGGCAACGATACGGCGGATTATTCGCTTGGTACATCTGGATTGATACTCGATCTCGGTACTGGGGTCGTGGCTAATAACGGTAATGGCGGCGTTGATATGTTGTCAAGCATCGAAAATATTATCGGTACTACCTATAGCGACACGATTTTTGGTAACGGATCTGATAACGTTTTAACTGGTGGCGGTGGCAATGATACGTTATCTGGTGGTGCGGGAAATGATCTGCTTGATGGTGGTACAGGTATCAACACAGCAGACTATTCCATGGCTAATGGAATCATTGTTGTTGATCTGGCAGCGGGATTGACTACGAATGACGGTTTTGGTTTCACTGACACACTTGTTGATGTCCAGAATATCACGGGATCGTCCTATGCTGATACCCTTATAGGAAATGCATCTGCCAATCTGATAAATGGAGCTGATGGTAATGATACGATCGATGGCGGCGGTGGCGATGATGTTTTGCTGGGAGGCAATGGAGCTGACCTGTTTCTTGCAAATACGGACGCGGATACGATTGATGGCGGTGGCGGCATCGATACAGTTGATTTTTCCGGGTTAGGTGGTGCTATATCGATTTCTGTTACGCTGAACGGTTCGATAACGAGTACGGTTGTTGTCGCTGGCGGTACAAACGATTTGATTCAGAACATAGAAAATATTATCGGCACATCCGGCAATGACACAATTTTCGGGGATGCCAGCGACAATTATATTCTGGGTGGTGGCGGCGATGATATTATTCGGGGAGGTGAAGGCGGAGATTTTCTAGACGGCGGTATCGATATCGATCAGTTAAGCTTCGATGATCTTGGTGGACAGGGTATTATTCTTGATCTTGTAGGTAATTCCGCCGTTTACACGCTGGACGGTTCGACCGATACGTTCAACAATTTCGAAAGCTATGTAACAACAAATCAGGACGATATCATTTATACATCCATTGGGTCGGATACACTCAGCGGATTACTTGGCAACGATACGTTCATTGGGAGCCTTGGGAATGACATATTGGATGGCGGTGGAGGATTTGATACGCTTGATTATTCATCCTTGACCTCTATCGGTGCTATTACGGTTTCATTGACGGGCGCAATTCCTTCCGCCGTAACCGTTGTTGGCGGCGATGCACAGACGATTCAAAATATTGAAAATATAACGGGATCAGTAGGCAACGATATTCTGACAGGAGACAGTAACAATAATACGCTGGTAGGAGCATCTGGCAATGATATTTTAAACGGTGATACGGGCGATGATGTGCTACAGGGAGGTGATGGTAACGATACGCTGTTTGGCGGTGCCGGTAATGATGTACTGACCGGCGGACAGGGCAGCGATACGATCGATTATTCATCTTCGATTGCAGGTGCTTCAGTTGACCTGAACACGTGGCTGGCCAGTGATGGTTGGGGGGACACGGATGTACTGAGTGGAATTGAAAATATCGTCGGTACAGTTAATGACGATATATTGCGCGGTAACAGCGATAACAATACAATATTTGCAGGAGGTGGTATAGATACGGTTTACGGTGGATCAGGTAGCGATTCTCTGGACGGCGGTGCCGGAAACGATCAGATGCGCTTCGATGATTTGACTTCTGGCGAAATTTCACTGAATATAGGATCTGGTACGGCATTATATACCGGGGATGGCAGCACTAATAATTTTAGCAATTTCGAAATTTATTATGCCACCAACCAAGCAGATACAGTTACCGGTTCTGCTAATGTTGATACGATCTACGGACTTGCTGGCAATGATATATTCAATGCCACAGTTGGTGCGGACTATCTGGACGGTGGAGCTGATAACAACACGGTATCCTACGCATCTTTTATTCCCGCCAATAACATTACAGTTACGCTGAATGGTGCGGTTCCCACGACAGTCTTTGTCAATGGAGGCACTGATCAGACTATAGTCAACTTCCAGAATATAGAAGGTACTGCAGGTGATGATGTGCTGGCCGGGGATGCGAATGCTAATACCCTCATAGGTGATGCCAGTGATGACATTATTTCTGGCGGGGGCGGAAGCGATAATTTGCAGGGCGGAACAGGTACTGATACGCTGCGTTTCGATGATCTGGTCGGATCTGGAATTGTTATTAATATTGGTGCGGGAACGGCGGATTATGCAGGTGACAGCAGCACGGACAGTTACACCGGATTTGAAAATTATTATCTGACCAACCAGTCTGATACGATCACGCTTTCAACCAGCAATGATACGATTTCTGCGCTGGACGGAAACGATACGTTTTTTGCCAGCGATGGTCAGGATACGCTGGATGGCGGTACCGGCAGTGATATGATCGATTATTCCAGCCTTGCAGGTATTACATCTATTAATGTCGGATTGAACGGCGCGGCTCAGGTCACCGTTATGGTTGCCGGTGGAAGTAACGACTTTATTTCAAATGTCGAGAATGTGATCGGCACGACCGGTAGTGACACCATTAATGGCGATAGTGGCATCAATTTTCTTCAGGGCGGTTCTGGAAATGATACGATTTCTGGCGGTGGAGGAAATGATACGATTTTCGGCGGTTTGGGCGACGATTTATTTATTGCCAGCAGCGGCAACGTTGCTTATGACGGAGGCACAAGTATTGATACGCTGGATTATTCGTTGAGCAGCGCGACTTATATAGCAGTCTCATTAAATGGAGCTACACCAGCAATTCTGACCTATGGCGGCGGCAACAGTCAGTTAGTCAGCAATATTGAGAATGTAGTAGGTACAGTAGGCGCGGACACGATAACGGGCGATTCCAGTGCAAACATTCTTCTTGGCGGCGGTGGCGACGACACTTTGTCTGGTCGTAGCGGGGTTGATACGCTTGATGGCGGAGCAGGAGTCAATACGGTGGATTATTCCAGTGCATCCGGGCTTGCCGTTATTAATCTGACCACGGGCGTTGCCAGCAACGATGGCGATGGCTCGAACGATGTGTTGGCAAATATACAAAATG
>JAGLRU010000440.1 GCA_023136145.1 Alphaproteobacteria bacterium | reverse complement strand
TAAATTCGAATTTGATTTTAACTTAAAAAAAGGAGATCCCTTATGAGTGTTTTTGGTTCCCTCTTCACCGCCGTGTCAGGTATGCAAGCACAAAGCGATTCCATTAGCATGATCTCCAACAACATTGCCAACGTCAGCACCGTCGGCTTCAAAAGAACAGACGCTGCTTTTTCAAGCCTCGTGACCAGTACCGACCGTTCCACATCTTACAGTTCTGGTTCCGCCCGCTCCATACAGAAAGCTCGCATCGACCAGCAGGGTATTCTGCAGCAAAGCAGTTCTGGAACAGATATAGCTATCTCAGGAAATGGCTTCTTTATCGTCAAGGCCTCCGTTACGGAGGATCTCTCGGAACCACTCTACACCCGCGCAGGTTCTTTTTCCGAGGATTCCAGTGGCGTTTTAAGAAATGCAGCCGGATTTTACCTGCAAGGATGGCCGATAGATCAGGATGGAAATCTTCCAGCTTCACAGGCCGATATTTCATCCCTTCTCCCTGTTGATGTTGCCTTTCTGGGCGGACTAACTCAACCGACAACCAGTTCAGGACTATCCATGAATCTGGAACAGGGAGAAACTCAATCGCCCTATCCGATCGTTTCCGGATTTTCAGCCGACTTCGCACGCGGAATCAAAGTCTACGATTCTCTTGGTGCCGGACATGACCTGACCATCAACTTCAAAAAAATGGAAACTCCGACCGCGATTGCAACAGGCATCATCGATTTGTCCAACGTCACCGGCCTGATATCAGATACTCCACCATTCCTTGCTACGGATCAGTTCAGCGTCACAGTCGGAGCTATTGGCCCCACTGTAATCACACTAGATGGAACCATTGCCGATATGCTGGAAGACATAAACGCCATGGTCGATGGCAGCCTCAATCCAGTCGTTTATGCGCAGATTGACGATAACGGCTTCCTCTCCATCAAGGCCACCAACACCGGCGACAACTTAACGCTGACGGATGTTACAAACACTCCACTAGCAATAGCCTCTCTAGGTATGGGTGCCAGCCCTGTGATAGAAGCAGCTCCCGCAGCACCGATTATGCTGACACCTCTCGCCAGCACCCCCAACACGGAAGGTTGGTGGACCATCGATTTTAGAACCCCAACGGGTGCCATCGTCAACGCAGGTGCCATCAACTTTACAGGCGATGGCAAGCTAAACGCAGTGGAAGACTTGACAAATAAAATCCCAATCGACCTAGACAACATCGACTGGGGGAACGGTTCCAATCCTCAAGACATCGCTTTCGACATCTCCGGCTTCACCCAATTCTCCGGCGAGTATAACGTGATTTCATCAACGCAGAACGGTGCCGAGCTAGGCTTAAGAACGGGAGTTTCCATTGATGAGGACGGTTTCGTGATCGCCCAATTTAGCAATGGCCAGAGTTCAAGGATATTCAAGCTGGCGATTGCAACTTTCGCCAACGCCAACGGCCTGAACGAACTGACTGGCAACGTGTTCCGTGAGTCCGACTCCTCTGGCAGCTTCAACCTGCGCGAAGCGGGCAATGGTAGTGCCGGAAAGATCGCCAGCGGTGCGCTTGAATCCTCTAACGTTGATCTTGCAGACGAATTCTCCAGAATGATCGTCACCCAACGCGCCTACTCGGCTAATACCAAAGTTATCAGCACAGCCGACCAAATGACACAAGAACTGCTCCAGCTTCGTTAATAATAGGTAACAAACAACCTCTAAAAACCATTGCTGTCATTCCGGCGTACAAAAGAAATAATGATACTAAAGAATTCTCAAACCTTTCGTTTTAAAATCCTTGCCTCCTCCGGCACAGGATCGGCAGGAAGCTGACTTCCATTATTCAGCGCGACAGCCTCATCAATCAACTTGTCCAGCAAGTCGGAAAACAGAATATGATTTTTTGAGCTGGCCTCCCAAAGGAAAAAACCGAAGGAGCCGGGGCAAGGATTAACTTCATTCAGCCATAACTCCCCCGTTTTCTCATTGCTGATAAAATCAATGCGCGGCACACCAGTTCCATACACCCTATCGAACGTAGTTTCAGCCAATGCGCAGATATTCCGCTCTATTTCGTCCGGCAGCTTTGGGTTCAGTTCACGAGTCAAAGACAACATCCCTTCGCTCCGCTGTCCGGGAATCTTCTGCCCCTTCCCTTTTCCCTTGCCGGAAAGATATTTTTGCTTGAAATCCAACAACTCTTCCGCACGCTTTGGCTGTTCAATGGCAGAGGTGGAAACAGCACCATTCAGCCGACAGACAGCCACGTTATACTCCACCATATTCTGCACAAACGGCTCTACGACCGCTATATTGTCAAAGGCAAAGATAGCAGGAAGGAGCGCGACCACCCCCTCGGCATCGTCAGCCTTACCAACACCAATGCTGCTCCCAAGATGCGAAGGCTTAACACAGTAAGGAGGCTCTAGCCCCTCCAGCAAACTTTTCAGAGTTGCAGTAGGAATATGCGTTCCCTGATCGGGGCGAAATATCTCGCGGAATGGCAAGACTGGCACTCCCGCACCAACCAGCATATTTTTGGTTGCGCCCTTGTCCATCAGCAATGCCGACGCCATAACACGCATTCCAGTATAAGGCACTCCGGCGGTTTCTAGCAGCCCCTGTATGCGCCCATCCTCGCCAACCAGTCCATGGAAGGCTAGCAACGCCACGTCAAATTCAATCTCTGAGGGTCTTTTAAATATCCCTGATCCTTCTACCAAAAAACGAGGTTTAATCTGGGGAACAATATCCAACCGCACCGATTTAATACCCTGCGTATCGAGCGATGGAAGATAATTTTCCATTTTACGCAAAGGCTCACCCGTCAGCCATTCTCCAGAAATCGTGATATAAATGGGAACAACCTCGTATTTTTGACTATCCAGTGCATCCATCGCCTGAATGGCAGTGATAACGCTAATATCATGCTCCGGCGAACGTCCGCCGAAAAGAACGGCAACTTTGCATTTCATTTGTATTCCCCTTTTCTCTGACTACTCATTCAATGTAACATGTCTCAAAAGGAGAAAAAATGGATTTCAGTACACATTCTGAAAATCACATATTCATGGTCGAAAACGGACTTCCAGCGAAAGATGCGCATGTCCGCCTTATCTGGGGACATGGATGGGGGCAAGATCATCGTGTCTTTGAACAACTTGCAAAATCCCTGCAAACACAGGCTCATAATCTGCTGCTCGACTTTCCCGGCTTTGGGCAGAGCCCTCCCCCTTCCAAAGTATATGGCACTATAGACTATGCCTGTGAAACCGCCGGAAGATTGCAAAGCTTGCCTTTTCAGGGAAAAACAATTTGGGTCGGACATTCCTTCGGCGGTCGTGTGGGACTGCAACTAGCTGCCAATTATCCTGATATGCTGGACGGCCTTATATTGATTGCCGGATCGGGACTTCCGCGTAAACGCAGCTTTTGTAAAAAAGTCTGCTTTAAAAGCCGCATTTATACCTTCAAACTGCTTAAACGGATATGGATACTTCTTGGAAAAAACGTAGACACCCTTCGCCAACGTTTCGGCAGTCTGGATTACCGGAACGCCGGAGTTCTACGAGAAACTTTCATGAAAGTGATCGCCGAAGACCTTAGCGAGGCAGCAAGCAAGGTAAAATGTCCAGTTCTGCTTATCTACGGCACAAATGATACCGAAACACCGCCAGAGATCGGCGAACGCCTGCACAAACTTATTCCAAAAGCACGCCTTGTCATTCTGGATGGACAGGATCATTACTCACTGCTTGCTGGTGGACGACACCAAACACTTAAACACCTGCATGGATTTATAAAGGATTTGGTATGACTACAATAATACTTTTAGGACTAACATGGCTTGCTTTTCTTGGATTTTCCTTCAAAAGACTGATGACCTATCTGCATATCTTTCAGCAGGACGACTATGACCCGCGCCGGTTTTCGCTGTGGGTTTTTCGAACGCTGTCGTTTGACCGCAAGCTATCTCTGGCTCTTATCGGCTGTTGGCTGTTGTCAATACTGACAAATCCTGTGAAAGCTTGGTGGGTTGGGGCACTTCTTATTATGGCGGTTTTTGCGCTACTTGAGAAAGACCCCCGCAAGACCGGCAAAAAACCTTTAGTGCTAACTCAACGCGCACGACGTATTCTATTCACAGCCTTAGGCATCGCCGGAACTGGAACAGCAACACTGCTTCTACTTGGCACATTTCCGCTCTGGGGATGGGTTCTGGCCATTCAGTCTCTGCCCTTCATTCTCGTCGCCGCAAATATCGCTCTTATCCCACTTGAAAAACATATCCAGAAACGCTACTGGAACGAGGCTCACGAAAGGCTGTTGACTATTAATCCGATGGTTATCGGCATCACAGGTTCTTTTGGCAAAACCTCCGTCAAGCACTTACTTGGGCATATCCTGAAAACCCACACTCGCACTTATTACACACAGGGCAGCATTAATTCACCTATGGGAATCAGCCGCGCCATCCGCGAGGAAATGCCGCCCGACTGCCGCTTTTTCGTTTCAGAGATGGGAGCTTACCAAAGAGGCTCAATTGCGCACCTCTGCACCCTAACACCGCCCAAGCACGGCATTATCACGGCACTGGGAGAAGCGCACTTTGAGCGGTTTAAAACATTGGAGACAGTGGCAAAAGCCAAGTTTGAACTATCCGAAGCAGTTCTGAAAGCTGGTGGAAAAATGGTGGTTCCCGAAAGCCTGCTGAGTATTTCATACGCCTCCGATTTTATACAAAAACACCGCGCCTCGTTTTTGATTTGCGGAACAGGCAATGATATTGATGTGCAGATCAACAATCAGGAGCAAACAGCAAACGGCACCCGCGTTACAATAACATGGCAGGGGAAATCTTATAATCTAGAAGCTCCGTTATGGGGCAATCATCAGATTCAAAACATAGTGCTTTCATTTACAATGGCCATAAACCTCGGACTATCACCAGAACAGGTTATCATAGCCCTGAAAAATGTCCCGCAAACAAAACACCGGCTAGAAATAAAACCACAACATGATGGCAGTATTTATATTGATGACGCTTATAACTCCAATCCTACTGGCTTTGCCAGTGCGCTGGACACGCTTAACTTGCTTTGTCCCAATGAAGGACTGCGCATTCTTGTAACTCCCGGCATGGCAGAACTTGGGAAAAAACATGACAAAGAACATACTGATATTGGTCTAAAAGCCGCTTCACAAGTTGATATTGCGCTGGTGGTCAAGCCAGAACGTATCCCAACCTTCGTATCTGCCCTTGCGCCTGTCCTTGGTAAAAACCTGTTGCAGTTCCCCGATTTCACGCAAGCTAGAAAATGGCTGGAAACCAACGTAAAGTCAGGAGATATTGTTCTAATAGAAAACGACCTTCCCGATCTGTACGAAAAAAAGCTCTCGCTTTAAAAGTAAGTGAAAATTACGGGACTAAACCTTTACGTAGACTAAAATTTTAAGAGATAAGGGAGCGCAATTATGCCGAATGAAAACTGGGACAACTTTGAATCATTTATAAAGCAATCAAATTCTGATGCTTGGTATGAATTCAAAGAGAGGCACTTTACAAATGGCATGGCAATAATTGGCAAAATTTTCATTGATTACAATTTATCCGACTACGATTTTTCTTTTATTGTATTTGAACGTTGCAAATTTGTAAATTGCAATATGTCTGGTGCATTTATGGTAGGTGCCACTTTCACGGAATGCGAATTTACCAATGGAACAATTTTATCCGAGACTACATTTGGTAGTGGGTGCAATCCACCGAATATAAGGGGGTTTAAAGAATGCTCGTTTTATCACTGTGAAATGGTGAAAATGTACGCCAACCAGATTACTATAGAGCACAGTTCTTTTCATGAGTGTAACTTAACAAACACTAACTTCAATAATTGCGCGTTTTCTCAAAATGTAGAATTTTTTGATTCAAATTTATCTGGTTGTAATTTTTCTGAGAGTTCGATTCATAAGGCTGGATGGGTTAATTGCTTAATAGATGAAATGACAAATTTTTATAAAGTTGATTTTATCAGCAGTTATCCTCTAACTACTGATGGATCAGATACCATCAAATTCGGCATTCTGGACAAAAATATGAATTGGGATAAGCTCCGTTTTTACAGTTCAATACCTATATTTGGTATAGCTTGGGTCTCCTTTGTTTTCTCTATACTGCTCATTAATTTCATTCGTTACATTAATGATACTAAATTAATAGAAACATTAAATTATCCAGTAGAAGTACCTGACCAAGCAGGTATTATAATCTCAAGTTCAGTGTTGCTCGGGATCTCCGCAACAATATATAAGTTCAAGTGCCCTGACACAGTTCAGAATTTTACTCAAACTGAATGGGTTTATGAGCATAAACATCCACGTCCTCTTTACTTAGTAGATCTATTACAATCTAGAAAATTGCGTCTATTGAGTGTAATCTTAATGTTTCTAGGTGGCCTTTTGATATTATATCCTGTTAGTATCCGGTTATATTCAGCCATCGTTTATCTTCTCACCCCTATAGTTCAATAAACATCCTTTTACTGTTGCCGTGAATTTTTTGTTCGATTACGCTTCCGGAATCTTCCCTCTCTGCCACGGACCGCGTGGCCCGTGCCGAAGACTAACCTGCAATTTCGGAACCGGCATATCGGTCATACGCGAAATAGTCTGCACGCGATTCTGAATTGAAGGATGCGTTGCAAATATCCCCATAAAGCTATGACTGTTCTCGATGCACATTTGCTGAATATCGTCAGGCATTCCTCTTACTTTATCATTGCCAGATATACGAAGAAGCGCACGCATCATGGCATCTGGATTTTTAGTCAGTTCAACAGAACCAGCATCCGCCAAATATTCGCGCTTCCTTGAAATCGCAAAACGTATAAGGATCGCAAAGAAATAACCGATGGCGAAAATAACTAACGCAATCAACATCGTCCCCAACGCACCGCCACTTTCACTGTTGCTACGACGACGGCGGGAATAACTATTCGGTCTGCGCCCATAAATCAGCGAACGGAAAATTATTTCGGCAAAAAAACCAATTATACCAACAAAAATAACTGAAATAACGAGAAGCCGCACGTCACGATTTATAATATGCGTTAGCTCATGTGCAATCACACCTTCAAGTTCATCATCACTAAGACGATCAATCAACCCACGCGTCAAAACAATCGTGTACGTCTTGTCGCTAATACCAGAAGCGAAAGCGTTTAGCGCTGGGCTGTCGATAATCTCAAACCGAGGCATCGAAATCCCGCGTGAAATGCAGAGATTCTCCAGCATATTATAAATATGCGGCATCTGCTTACGGGTAACAGGCAAAGCCCCACTAATCGCCCGCATCATTCTCCCATGAAAAAAGAAAGCGATCAGAAACCAAACCGCAACAACAGCAGCCACAATATGTCCATATCTGAAGATACCGTCCAGACCCGTCTGCCAGACATGACCCCAATTGATATTATGAACCGAAAAACCGCCATTGGAAAAAAGGCTGCTCTGAAAAGCAACGTCCATTGCCCCAAAAAGACTACCCATCATCAAAAACATCAACAGTGGAAAGCCCATAAGCAGCAATACGGTCTTTATCTGGTTGTTCATGATATGCGTCGTCAGGCCGACAGCCTTTATCGCCATGCGTGCGCTCCCTTAGAACATCCGTCAGTCGAATTTCACTTTCGGAACAGTCTTAACAGCCTTCGCCTCGCCTGAATCGAGTTCGAAGAATATCTCATCCTTAAAACCAAACATACGAGCTATCAGCACCGCCGGAAACTGCTGTATAGCCGTATTGTATTCGTTTGTTGCATTGTTGAAGAAGCGGCGAGCAGCAGCTATTTTGTTCTCAATATCCGAAAGCTCTACTTGCAGCTTCTGGAAGCTGCCGTCTGCTTTCAATTGCGGATAATTTTCCGCAACAGCCATTAAGTTCATCATCGCAGCACCCAGCATCCCTTCTGCCTGCGCGCGATCTCCGATAGACCCTCCACGCATGGCGGAAGCGCGAGCCTCAGTGACTTCCTCAAATACCCCTTTTTCATGGGCAGCATACCCCTTGACCGTTTCGATCAAGTTTGGAACCAGATCATGCCGAAGTTTTAACTGCACATCTATATCAGAAAACGCATTTTTTCGACTCTGCACCAGTGCCACAATGCGGTTATAAAGTACCACCAGCAGCAAAATAATAACCGCCGGTACAGCCCAAATGATCCAATTGTCCATAATTTTTCCTCCTTTAAAAAGTCATTATAGCAGTTTGATATAACCGATTGAAGAATTAATCACACTCCCACCGTCACCCCGCTTTTTGCTAAGGATCTGGAATGCCGTCTGACCGTCTTATGATTCTACATGACGCGTGGACACGCTTCCAGATGCCCGAGCGGAGACGGGCATGACAGTTTTTAGCTTCAAATACCTACATCTTCTCCCGCCGCATTTCCCAAACGACCGTTGTCGCGGGACTTACGGTCTGACCAGTAAGGACGATTTGCAACGAGGGGCGAGGATGTTCGCCTTCACCAGCATAAATGCTTTCCTCGATAATAATATTTGCGCCGGAAACTTTAAACCTCCAGCCCATGCCACTACGGGCGCGCAGTAACACTTCCTCTCCGTCCCGGATCAAGGCAGCCTGAATACTCGGATGCAAATGAAAACGCGCAGCAAACGGAACACCTGATCTTCCTGTCAACTGCTCTTCGCCACACAATACCTCGCCCTGCTCCTGTAACCGCAAGCACCTTCTGTATGTCAAACCAAAACGCGGCACATAGCCAGTGTGTCCTGCCTCGATCAGCGCGGTATTCTCATTTTCATGCCGCCTTGCTCGTGTGGCGGGACGGCTGGACAAGAGTCCCTCTATATCGAACTGGCAGGAATTTCGATTGTCAGCAACCATCGTCGAATGCGCAGCGGTTGAACGCAAAAGCTTGCGCCATTTACCCTTTACCGCCGATGTTCCGCAATTAACAATGACACGATCACGCCCGAAACTATATTCAAAACTAAGCAATCCAGCATGGGCGCGATCACTATACGCAGACACCAACGGCAATCCTGTGTCCATGATAACACTAGAACGCCCCTGTATAAT
>JAGLRU010000044.1 GCA_023136145.1 Alphaproteobacteria bacterium | reverse complement strand
GCACTGAAAACGCCTTGGTTATGATCTTTCCGGTGTTTGGTGTAGATTTCTTTAAGTTGCGGATCCATTTTATAGCCATAGGCATCCAAACCGTTAGAAACCATACGATAACCTCCGGCAGGCATTAAAGCACGTTTTAGGGGCTTATCTGTTTGTAAACCAACAATAATTTCTAGGTCTTTGTTAATGTAACCTGCATTATGGCTTGTGATACTGGCTGCAACAGAGGTATCTGCGTCTAAAATTCCTTTTTCGCGCTCTTTTTTTAGAAGGTCTGAAATTTCGTCCCAAAGTTTGCTTGTGTGATCTGTAACGCCAGTTAAGAAATTGTCGTCGCCTTCGTAAGGTGTGTAATTGCGTTGAATAAAGTCACGCACATCAATTACGCGCTGCCATTTGCCTCTTGTAAAAGAATCCCAACTTTTTTGAGGTGTGTTGTCAGCGCCCCACGTGCAGTTAGATTCATTTGATAAAATTTTATCAGCTTCCATAATACGACGGCTCCGGTTTGTAAGACAGGATTTCAGGACTCTAAGCGAGAGTTCAGCTACTCCTGGTTGTACCTCGCCACGAAGAACGCGTGAAGCGATTACGGACTGTATCAGTTTTTTTGATCATATGAAATTCCTTTTTTCAAGAATTGGTGATAGCGATTTTCAGCAGCGACATCCGAATTCTCACTTTCACAAATCACGGCAGCTTGCAGCCTTCGAAAAAGAAATAACTACCATAAAGCTTACTGATAAGCCACTGTTACGTCAACATTTGTTGCATAAAATCCCGGAGTAGAATCCGAATTCATAAACAATTCACCACCGACATAAAGCCTGTCTCTACCGTTTGCATCTAATAAACCGAAGTTGTTTATTTCCGCCTTGTTTCTGCTATATGCCTGAAAATTTCTCGTTTTTAAAGCCGGGCTGGTGGAATCAAATAAACGCCTAACATCAACTACCTCAGGTAACAAAACTACGTGTTGTCTGCCTTGTTCGCCAACGATAAGAAATACAGTGCGTCCATAGCGTCCTTTATTGGTAGAGACAGTACTTAAAAAAATTCGCTCATTTGTTTCCGAATTTATTTGAACGCTCCCTCCACTAGGCCCCGGGCGCAATGCACCGAAACGTAAGGCTTGCAGGCTTTGTGTTGTTAACGGTTTGAAGACAGATGCTGATCAGAGCGAAAATCTTCATCCCCTAGCGCAAAAACAGACAGTGAAGCTTACGGATCGTCGAAACGGTATAGCCTGTAATGTCTGCAATCTGCGCCAACGCCATGTTATGCGCTGTGCGACAATAAATCGCCTGCGTCCGCTTTAATATCTCCTTTAGTTGCTTTTTGAAAGCTAAATGGTATAAGAAATAGAGAGAGTTTAATCACTAAAAGTAATCAACTGAAGGGGAAGAAAATGTCAAAATCACGCAAGAAACATGATGCGAAATTCAAGGCGAAGGCCGGATTGCAAAGCTGTTATAGACCGCTAATCGCTTGATCCTTTGGCCAAGTAATTTTCCAGCCGAGTCTTAATTCAGATTTTTGTTTTGGTTCCAGAGGCAATTCCCAGCGCAATAGACCCTTTACGTTATCCTTATCCTTTTCATAGCCAGGCGTTGTTTGTCCCACCACGATTTCAACGCCGATTTGCTTGTTTTGCGGGACGGGAATTGTTTCCAGCACAACGATTTTGACTTTTTCTTTATGCAGGTTTTGTAGTTCCGTCACAAAATGACGCTCCTGAACATTGTCCCGTGCGATAATGCCAGCCTCGCTGCGCTCATTTTTCAATACGCGTCGCCTAACAGATATTTGATCGTCAATGCCAAAAGCAAGGTCGCTTTCTTGCCCCGGACGTAGAAGCGGTAAACGGGACTGTCCCACAAAAGCTCCATCACGGAAAAGACTTACATTCCCTGCTAAAATTGGTGCCTCGCCTTTCAGCTTTAGATGCGGGACAAGATAAGCCTTACTGCTTATCTGTGGTTTGACTTGAATACGAATTTCGCTATCGGTATCAAACGTGCCGATCATAAGCTTGCTTTTTGTACCGTCAGCCTTGACCGTGCTTGGTCCCGGAATTTTGTATTCACTGACGAATCCGCCGGTTTCTATAACGGCGGAGGTGAATTTGGCTTCTCTTTGTACGGGAGTGCCTGTCTTCCCAACCATACCCCCAAGACTCATTTCCATTTCGGGAGATCCAGCAGTATCGCCGAATTGAGATAAAATGGCATCATTTTGAGCATACTTCGTCTTCTCCATAATACGCGACCTTCTAACACCTTTCGTCCTTCCATGATAAGAGTTTACCCACATAGTTTGCAGATCAGGTAATTCCGCCCCGCGATGGGGTTGGGCTGTTGAGAGTGTTAACGCAACGCCGCTCCAATCTTCACCGGAGTTTTGACTGACAGAACCATACTGCACCAACTCCAGTGTTCCTTTATTTGTATCCAGACGTGCATCATAGAGCGGCTTCCATGTCGCATTTGGCAACTGGTAACTTAAATCAACCGTTAGCTTTGTTGCTGCAGAAGCCTCAACAGGAATCATAACCTGATACGTACTGCGCTGACCGGTTTTTAATTGACTCAATTCCTTACGGATTTTTGTAATCCGATGATTGAGAACACGCAATGCAATATCCTGTGTAATTCGGCTTTTTAGCACATCTGACATGCCGACATAAACTGTTTGTGCCGCCGCTGCCCATTGCTCTGGCTTAAGATTAATTTCAGCGATATTTTCTTTAGAGCGCAAAGCACCTTGATTACTTAACGTGTTTAAAAATGTCTTTTTAAAGGAAAGTGCCTGTTTTTCCGCCTCGATGTTACGGCGATTATCTTGCAAGGCTTCAAGCTGACCATTTAATTCTTTTTCACGCGGGGCAACGAGTTCATCCCCATGTATTATTTTGGAAGAGACTGCGCCAAATTTAACATCGGCAACGGCTTTACCTTTTGCACGCAAAGAATCCTGTAACAAGCTTATAGAAAGGTTATTAAAAACAATTGTATGCGCCCCTGCGGGCACATCAACCGTTGCCTGACGTGTCAACATGGCACGGTTGGTATATACCGTAACCGCTTTCAGATGACTTTTCGCAATAAGTTCATTTGAAGCAAATGCCTGTGATGAAACGGACAAAAAGAAGCATAAAGCGATAATCAAAGCGCTACGCATGATAATTTCCTCCAAATGATTGGCTTACGAAACAATATATACTATCGTAAATCTAACATATCGGGTTTTCTTATGAAAGGCTGTGCTTAATGGATAAAATTATTCACTATGTGGCATGCGTGGCAAATATTTTGTTGCTGGTGTTTGCCGTTTATACGTTTTTGACAGGTTATGGCGATAATCGCTTTTTTGCAGCGTTGCTTACGATTCCACCAATCCTTTCCATCTTCGCTATGCGTTTGGGGCCTGATCTTGAAGAACGTAAACTCATCCATGAACTCAACAAAGCACGTATGCGTAAAGAACTTAAAGATTTAGGAAAATAACTTAGCGCTAAGTCCCAAACAGAAAGTCAGAAACCTTCGAAAATTTGCAGTACCTATTTCCAGTTGTTATTCCTAGCCTTTTAGCACTTTTGTGCTCTATTTGCTAGTCTTGACCCTTTAAAAAACCAGAAATTGGAACGATTGCATTCTAAGGTATATCAACTATCTTATTTTTTCCTACGGCACCAAAAAGAGTACATCCTCCCGAAAGTATCTGGATATTCCTCCTCGTACTTGTGCCAGTTGGCGAGGCTTGTTGCGGATGGGTCGTCAGGGAATTTCTCACGGTACCTTTTGAGTTCACTGTCAAACTGGTTGAGTTCGATGAATTCAAAATTCATCTCACCGAGGATATCCCCAATTTCTGGCAGGGTAAACTGACGTTCCTGCGTATGGAACAGGAAATCGCGTAACCCCGACATGATATAATAATCCAGTCTTGAACTAATTTTATCGGTGTCTTTTTTCCCCATCAGGGCACGTAAATTCCTGCGGAAAAATCTCATACCGTCGGCGGTGGGAGCTATGTTTTTTTCGCGTATCAGACGCATCATTTCAATATAGGATCTACGAGCAGTTTTACTATAAAGCGCAATTCGCATCATTCCGCCGTCCGCCAGAAGTCCGCAGAGCACCTTCCAGCCCTTGATGGGATCCTCCATGTGATGGAGTACACCACAGCTGGAGATATAGTCAAATTTCCGATCCAGCTCGCCAAGGCGGAGAATATCGGCCTGGGCGAAGGTGATATTGCTGCAATTGTTTTCTTTCGCACGCATGGCAGCATAGGACAGGCTGGTGCGGCTGAGATCAACAGCCAGTATCTTCGCTGCGGGGAAGGAGGCGGCGAATTGCATCGCTTCTTGACCCGTGCCGCAGCCAGCGACGAGGATGTTTATGGGTTTTCCGGCAAAGTGATTACCAAGTCCGCTAGGATCGAGCATTTCCTTGCCGAAATCCTTCCACCGAGGGAATGGAAATTCTTCATACTGCTGTTGCACTTTGAGAGAAACACTGTCATCGATCGCGGTCATGGCGGGGATGGAAGTGCGCGCAACACGCAATTCGTCCTGTTCCAGTATCTGCGATTTGACAACACTCCCCATATCGGCATGAACTTTATATTTCTCCATAATCTCCCGCGACCGCTTTAAGCCACAAAGTGGCGCGTAACAGGCGTAAATCGCCAGAGCTGCCGTATCATCGATTTCTCCTCCGTCAGCATCCAGCTTCAGACGAAGAGCATCGATTTTCTGTTGTTCGTTCTCCGTGCAGTCAAAAATATATTCTGTGAAAAAGCAGTACTGCGCAAGGCTGGAGGCGATCTCAATGAGATCAAGACGGGAAAGTTTCGGTTCCGCCGCCTCCCTCTGGTCGAGAAGGAATGCACGCAGATAGGTCAGGAATTCCTCGAAAACGGTTTCGTACACCACCATCCTTTGCAAACCTAGAAGAAAGAAGGGGTCGGTTAGTGCCCTGAATTTTCTCGCGTTATCGAAGAATTTCTTGTCAAACTTCTTTTCGTCGGATTCTTCGACTGTTCTGTATATCTGGCTAAAATCGGGATCCAACCGCAAAAGGTTATGCCACATTCTGCTCATGCGGTTGCAATTGACCCCGGGCGTTTCCAGACAGTCAAGCATCGTCAGCCTAATCTGCGGATTGAAGTCGGAAAGGGAAACGTGCTCTGTGATATCGGCAAAACTTTGCTTATATGCAAAGATGTCCCGTCCGGCACGGACAGCAAGCGCGTAAAAACCGAACGCATTGATGAAATCCCCTTGCGAATGGAGAGCGTGCGCCAACATGCCAAGGGAAAGATGATCATTCTCGTCAAGCTCTACAGCTTTTTCCAGTGCCTCTATTGTCTTTTCGACATCTTCCCTTAGACAGTGAACAGAAGCCATACCACGCCAGCCTGCGGCTGTTTCTTTTTCACGCAGTGATTTCAGCAGGACTTTCTCAGCAGCGTCATACTCTTTTAGATCCAAATGCTCCTGTGCAACCACGAGGAGCTGACCAACACGAACACGCCAATTAACAGAACAATTTTCTTTTTTCATGGAAAAATTATATCACCGCTCCAGTATTGCAACAAGCAGTTTAGCAAACTTCCTTGTTTCTTTACTCATCCACCGGAGTGAGTGTTTCGAGCAGAACCGCTTCTTTTTCCTTTGCTTTCTGCAGGGTTTTTATTTTCACGGAGCCGAAGCCTCGAATGTGTTCTGGGAGGGAGGCAATTTTAACTATTGTGTCGTAATTTGCAATGGTAAGATTGGGCAGCAGCCCCTCGATAGTTCGTTTGTAATCCTTGATTAGCTGGCGATCCATGCGATTCTCGTTAGCATAGTCGAAAATATCCAAAGGGGTGCCGCGTAGAATTTTGAATTTCGCCAGAATTCTGAGAGCATTCAGCATCAGAGTTCCGTATTCTTTTTTCTTCACGACACCAGTGATAGGGTCGCGTTTGGCGAATAGCAGAGGTGCCAGATTGACCCTGATTTTGAATTTACCATCAAACGCTTGTCGAACCTGCGACATAAACTGTCCGTCCGTATAGAGTCGCGCTACTTCATATTCATCTTTGTAGGCCAGAAGCTTGTAATAATAACGGGTGACGGCTTCTGTAAGTCTTCCGGGACTTCCGAGTAGTTGTTCATCAGCGGTGCGTGCGGCATCAACCAGAATTCTGTATTTTTTTGCGTAAAAAATGCTTTGATAGGCGGAGAGCGAGGTCATACGCCGTTCGATGATTTCCTCAATTGTTTCAGAAAGTTCGCGGTGACGGCTTGTTTTCACGTTGGAGGCAGGTGGGGCGGCAAGATCCAGCACTTTGTTAGGGTCGAAAGCAAAGCGGCGTCCCCATAGGAAAGCCTGCTGATTTATAACAACATCAACGCCGTTGAGTTCGATGGCGCGTAAAAGTGACTCTTGTGCGACGGGGATCAGCCCTTTCTGCCATGCAAAACCGAGCATGATTATATTGGCTGCCATGGAACCTCCCAGAAGCGCGATTGCAAGATGTGGTGCATTTAGAGTGAAGAGGTTGTTTTTGCCACATAGTTCTTCAATGGTAGAGACGATTTGTTTGGTAGGGATTTTTAAGTCTGGATTTCGGATGAATTCGCCGGTTTGTGTTTCGCATGTGTTTAGGACGATTTTGGTTTCGCT
>JAGLRU010000439.1 GCA_023136145.1 Alphaproteobacteria bacterium | reverse complement strand
TCAGATACCTGCAACGTCCGGGAACAACAGATATAGCGGAAAGCATCGCGCTTGGCCTCATACTGCAAGCACTCGTTATGCGGATCGGACTGGATAATCGCTCTATCGCAGGATGGCTTGCTGGTTCCATAGAGATTCCGAAAAAATATAAAAAAACCGTTTCACAAATACAAATGGTGCAAATACGCAGAACAAACATATCGTCAGTATGGAAAGAATTTTTTCCTGATAGAATTGACAACGATTCCATTCAGGAAAATCTGCTCGATTATTTCTGGGATACACCTCCATCCAAAACCAAACGAAAGAAAATTTCTCCAGCTACAGCATCGAAGGCAAAACAATGGAATGGTCTATCTGTTTGCACCGGAAATGTCACTGGCATCGCCGTTCCGGTCACTAACAATACCGATGCAAGCGAGTTTATTGAACTAAGGGAAAAATACAAAGCACCGCTTATTCTTGTTTTTCGGTACGCAAGACCTGAAACCACCGAAATTTTCGAACATGCCGACACACTTTTGTTTGCTGAAGGCGGTATTTTATCACATGCCTGCACCGTCGCGCGGGAAAGAAATATCCCGGCTGTCACCACGCTCGGCAGCAAATTTTTCTCTCAGATAAGCAAAGCCGTCCAAAATGGAGAAATCGTCTGGCTTTTTGTCGAGGGTGGTACAGGAACAGTGAAAATGATAAGCTCCACCCAAGGAAATAGTATCCCCATTCGTCCTACAAAGGAGAGCTAAAGGCAGAATATGGCCGAGATCACAGATCACGAGCTGATCTACAAGGCTCAGGCGGGAGACCGTCAATCTTTTTCCATGCTCGTAGAAAGGCATTACAAGCTTATGTTCAGGGTTGCATGGCAATGGTGTGGAATTCGAGAAGACGCGGAAGACATCGCGCAAGAAGCAACGATAAAACTTGCTGCCAATATCAATGCGTTCAGATTTGAATCTTCTTTCACAACATGGCTTTGCCGCATAGTCATCAATACAACAAAAGATTATTACAAAGCCAAAAACCGCAAAACTGCACGCGAGCAGCCGATTTTTGAGGACGTGCAATATACCTCGCCGGAGCCATCGCCTGAACAAAAACTTATATACAAAGATGTTCTGACCGCAATTTCTGCCTTACCTGAATCGTTAAAAGAAACCGTTATACTCGTCTTCTGGCAAGGCTTAAGCCACAAGGAGGCGGGAGAGACGCTGAAATGTCCAGAAGGTACAATTTCATGGCGGTTGCACGAAGCACGCAAAAAAATTACCGGAACACTGGAGACAGGACAGAAAGGAGCGCGTCATGGATGAAAATAAACTGAAAGAAACGCTCTCGCATCTTTGCGCGCCCGAACCATCAAAAGAAGCACAAAATCAAGCAGTTGCGGCTGCAATGGCGGTTTTCGACAAAAAATTGCAGGAAAAAACCCAAGGGAAAGCAAAAACTCATCGTCCTACCAGCATCAATCTTTTTAACCTTATCAGGAGATTTTACATGAAAAAGAAATATGTCTTATCAGGAGTGGCAGGTGCCGTGTCGGTCGCTGCCATCGCCGCTGTTCTTGGAACGCCCTTTTTCACAGAACAAATGTCACGCATTCAGCCGGTTAGTCAGCCCATTGTCAAAACGGCACCAAAAACTGTCCCCGAAACAACGGTTGTACCGTTAAAGGCAGATGCAGATCAGAAAGCTCGGATGATTGCTAAGGAAAATTTCCTTAAAAGAAAAATGGAAAGAGTTGACGAAATAGCAGTCAGCCCAACCCCGATGATTCAGCCACAAGATCAGTTGCAAGACGCAAAAGAAAATATGCCAGATTCTGCATATATCGAAGTACCGCAAGAAGCTCGAATGGCTGCCAAGGAAAAATCACTTCAAAATGAAATGGAAGACAGTGGAGTCATTTCATCAAAACCCACTCCGCAGAAGTGGGTAATTGGCAAGACAAAAAAGCCAGCTATCATTGGAGATTTACGCGGTGGAGAACGAATTGAGGAAGAGGGTAAAGCCGACCCAACAAAAAAAACAATGGATAAAGGTTTGCCGTCGCCCAGCATGTCGGTAGCGGAAGGATTGATAACAGGTAGAGGACTAATAGCACCATTCTCCCATAAGACGAAAATGATGGATGGGAGAATAAGACCACAGTCCGTCACCATGAACAACACCAGGTTATTAAAAGACGAAGCCGGACAGGCTTATTATAAAGACGTAGGACGCGATAAGTTTGAACATGCCGATGAAAATTCCGTAAAAATAGTCGCGGCAGAGCCAGTATCAACTTTCTCGATTGACGTTGATACAGCATCCTATACCTTTGCGCGAAAGAAGCTCAATCGTGGTGTCCTGCCGCAGAAAAACGCCATACGTGTCGAAGAAATGATTAACTACTTCGATTACAACTATCCGGTCGCTGACAGCAAGGAGCAGCCTTTTAAACCAACGATTGCGGTTTACGACAGCCCATGGAAATCGGGAAACAAAATTCTACATATAGGCATCAAGGGCTATGATATTGCTCCAGCCGAAAAACCAAAATCCAATCTCGTGTTCCTGCTTGATGTGTCCGGCTCCATGAACAGCCCTGACAAGCTGCCGCTACTTAAAAACTCTCTTAAAATGCTACTGGATAGCTTAAATCCAGATGATACCGTTGGCATCGTTGTCTATGCAGGCAGTGCAGGAACTGTACTGGAACCAACCAAAGCCAGTGAAAAGCATAAAATCATAGAGGCACTTGAAAGATTAAAGTCAGGTGGCTCAACCGCAGGTGCGGAAGGCATCCGTCAAGCATATAATCTCGCCGAAAGAAGCTTCGTCAAAGATGGCGTAAACCGCGTTATTCTGGCGACAGACGGTGACTTTAATGTCGGAATCACCAATCAGAAGGAGCTGAAAGACTTTATCGAGCGCAAGCGCGATACCGGCATCTCCTTGTCTGTACTTGGTTTCGGCGCAGGGAACTACAACGACAGCATGATGCAAGCTCTCGCACAAAACGGCAACGGAAACGCAGCCTATATCGACACACTAAGCGAAGCTCGTAAGGTGCTAGTGCAGGAAGCCTCCTCAACACTCTTCACAATCGCAAAGGACGTGAAAATACAGGTCGAATTCAACAAAGCATCTGTAAAGGAATACCGCCTGATCGGATACGAAACACGCGCCCTAAAACGTGAGGACTTTAACAACGATAAGGTGGATGCTGGTGAAATCGGCTCTGGACACTCAGTGACTGCACTCTACGAAATCACACCGTCCGGTGCACCCACTCTCGTTGATGACCTGCGCTATGCAGAAAAGCAAAAAGTCGGAGAGGATAAAAAAGTCGGCAATGAATACGCCTTCCTAAAAATCCGCTACAAACTGCCTAAGGAAGACGTCTCCAAACTGATCGAACGTCCTGTCACGGTGTCCGATGAAGCAGGCTTTAACAATCTTCCGAACGATATCCGCTTTGCAGCGAGTGTCGCCGGATTCGGACAACTCCTTAAAGGCGGGAAATACACCGGAAAACTAACTTATGATCAAGTGATTGAAATCGCCAACAACGCACGCGGAAAAGATACTTTCGGCTATAGAACTGAATTTATCAATCTGGTACGCTTGGCAAAATCGGCAGCAGCAATGCAGCCATAAAAAACACCGGAAAGAACGAGCCGGGTAATTTATCCGGCTCGTTTTTTTTTGATACAGGAGTGAATGATGGAAACTAAATTAATCTACAAACACGAGTCTTCTCTTTTCAATGTTTCCTTCGTTATATCGCTCCTATTCTGGGGGACAGTGATTTACCTGAGCAAAGGAATAGCTTTTTTTTTAGTCCCTCCTTTTTTTCTTGTATATCTTTTCGCACAATCCGGCTTTATCAGTCATTTTCGAGGAAGCGGAGCTTTAATTTCCACAGACCAGTTCCCCGATCTAGATGAAAAAATAAAAGCATGTGCAGAAAAGCTAAAGCTTAAGAAAATACCCACAGTCTACCTTATCAACGGAAACGGCGTTTTTAACGCTTTCGTGATACAATTTCTCAGAAAGCAATATATCGTTTTATTGTCCGACATCATTGATGACCTACAAGAAAATCCCGATGCTATCAATTTCTATATCGGTCACGAACTTGGTCACGTTCGCAGGAAGCATTTGCTGTGGAGGCTATTTTTTCTTCCATCTTCCGTCCTGCCGTTGCTAGGAGCTGCCATATACCGAGCACAGGAATATACAGCCGACCTTCACGGAGCTTTTTGCTGTGAAAACGCCTCCTCCGCTCAACAGGCAATCGCACTTCTTGCCGTTGGCAGCAGCCGATGGAAAGATATGAATATGTCCGCCTATATCGAACAAACAAAAGATACACGCAGCTTCTGGATGTCTTTCCATGAACTGATTTCTTCCTATCCATGGCTGACGAAACGACTGGCGCGAATCTCTCCCGACTTTCCACAAAAAAAAATGCCTCACCGCAATCCATTTGCCTATCTGCTGGCAATTTTCGTTCCACGCCCTAGCATAAGCAGTGCCATCTTTATTTATTTAATATTTTTCCTAATTGTCTTCATGATACAAGAACCCATAGAACAAACGCAAATAGAGAAAATACAAAATTATGAGGAAGGAACCGAGCAGCAACACCCTTCATCACTTAATCTATTTCCCTATGACGTTCCATCTGAAATTAAACGTTAAGCCAATGAGATGTTTAACTATTAGTTGAAAATTACAGCAAACAATAACAGGCTAACAACTACACCAGTATAGCCAACACATTCTCCCTTACGCGTTACCCATTCGACAATATGCTTGGCTTCCTTGACAATGGCCGGATTCATTCGCATTTTTTCATGAAATTTTTCATCGAGTTTCTCAACGATCCGATCGAAAACAAACGGCAACGACATCAGGATAATCATCACATTTGCAGAAATGCGAAGCAGCATTTCGGCAGGACCGAAAGTCATGATAATCGTCATTGATGTAGCTATAATCCCGTACAAAACACCCCATACGGCAATAACATCAATATGCTCCGTAATTTTTTCAACAACCTGTGTCAAGATATCTGGCTTTTTCTTCAGAAATTTGCTGAGATAAAGAACCGTAAAGGCAAGAAGAAGAACCAGTGTAATAAGACCCATTGTGACAATCCTTTCAAAAAAAACAAAAACATAAATCGAAAGTCAGAAATAGTATATCCCGACTTTCAACTTCTAGCTTCATTTTTTCGCCTTTATTTACTATAATACAAATCAAATATGCCGCTTTTCCCCGTTGCTATCATTTTCTGGATACAGACTCACCTCTTCTTCACACAGAAAAAACACTTTATCAGCGATCAATTCAATCCTTAGACGGCTCCATAACGCCTGCGGGCTTCTCCCCACGCAAACGGACATAGCTGACTACATTGTTGACCCTGCTAGCATTGCGCGCATACCCAATCACGTGATCAAGCTCCTTCTGATCCTGCGCGATTCCCATCAAGTAGACGCTACCGTTCACCGTATCAATGTTATAATTAATAGATTGTATATGTTTATCCAACAACAGCTTGGTCTTGAGATTACTGGTGGTCCAGCCATCCATAAGCATCGTCGTGATTCCGCTCCCGTCATCCACCGTAATTTCATTTAATATCTGCTTCACACCATCGGCCTGCCACGCAAGGCGGATCGCCTCCACGCGCATGTCAGGATTGGGAACGGAGCCAATAATAAGCACCCTGCCCTCCTTAACCGTTGTCCTCAATTTGCGGAACATTTCAAAATTATACTTTAACCACAAGTCATTGATCTTCAACTGAATGGTGTTATCCGTTATGGATGTACGAAAACCGCCCTCCTGAGCCACAGCAACGCCCACCGATGCTCCAACACCCGCCGCAACCCCGACAGGATTGCATCCAGAAGACAGCAAGCAGAGAATTGAAGGTAGAAACAGCAAAGAAAATCGAACATATTTTGTTTCTTTAAACATTGATAACACCACCTTTTCCGATTTAAATCACCAAGCATTTCTAATATGCTTTGGCCAAGCACCAGACACCATAACCAAAGCATCAAAGCTCAGTTCCCAGTCATTATACTCTGGATGCTTTTGCAGGTAAAGTTCCGCCGCATTCCTAACGCGAGATCTGTTTTTTGAATGAATGGCTTCTACCGCCGCCTCCGCCGTTCCTCTCAACTTAACCTCAACAAATGCCAGCCGTCTCCCCCTCCTAATGATCAGATCAATTTCTCCCAGATGCGTTTTCCACCTCTCCTCCAGCACACGATATCCCTTCAAACGCAGATACAGCCCAGCGAACGCCTCGGCTCTAAGTCCTTTCTGATGGCTTGTTCTCATACGAAGCTTCCCTGTCTCACTCCCACCACTTTGCCTAGATATGGCCTCATATTAACGACTTT
>JAGLRU010000438.1 GCA_023136145.1 Alphaproteobacteria bacterium | reverse complement strand
ATATCAAATGTTTCGTTACCGCATAGATTAAGACTTTTCCGTCCCTGACCCTCTTTGAACTGAAGCGGCAAAACACCCATTCCAATCAGATTTGAACGGTGAATACGTTCAAAGCTCTCTACAATCACAGCCTTAATTCCAAGCAGACGCGTTCCCTTTGCTGCCCAGTCACGGGAAGATCCGGTGCCGTATTCCTTTCCTGCAATAACAACCAGCGGCACGCCTTCACTCATATATTTCTGTGCGGCATCATAAATAGCCATTTCTTCACCATCCGGCATATGTTTGGTATATCCGCCTTCCGTTCCGGGAGCCATTTCATTACGAATACGGATATTAGCCAAAGTGCCTCTGGTCATGACTTCATCATTTCCGCGACGGGAACCATACGAGTTAAAATCATTCGGGCTTACGCCATGTTCTGTCAGATAAGCTCCAGCCGGTGAATCAGCCTTGATAGCTCCTGCCGGTGAAATATGATCTGTTGTTACAGAATCACCCAATACAGCAATTGCCCGCGCAGACTTTACATTAGACAAAGACCCTACATCCATTCCCATTCCGGCAAAAAACGGCGGGTTACGAACATAAGTCGAATCTTCTTCCCATGAATAAGTTTCGCTGTCTGCTCCGGTAATAGCCTGCCATTCTTCAGAGCCTTTAAACACGTCAGCATAACGGTTTTTAAACATATCCGGTGTCACACATTCATCAACGACTTTCTGAATTTCCTGACTGGAAGGCCAGATATCTTTCATATAGACATCATTTCCTTGCTGGTCTTGACCCAACGGCTCACTGCAAAGGTCTTTTCTCATCGTGCCCGCAATTGCATAAGCAACAACCAATGGAGGAGAAACCAGATAATTTGCTTTTACATGCGGACTAATCCGGCCTTCAAAGTTACGATTACCTGAAATAACAGAAGTAACTGTCAGGTCTTCTGAATCTATTGCCTCAAGCAAGGGAGCCGCCAGAGGCCCCGAATTTCCGATACAGCTTGCACAGCCGTATCCAACAAGATTGAATCCCAAAGCATCAAGGTCTTTTTGCAATCCCGCTTTCTCCAGATAATCACTAACGACCTGCGACCCTGGCGAAAGCGATGTTTTTACCCATGGCTTAACTGACAATCCCTTTTCTACGGCTTTGCGTGCAACCAGCCCTGCTGCCATAAGAACGTAAGGGTTGGATGTATTTGTACAGCTTGCAATTGCCGCAATAGCAATATCACCATGAGAAAGTTTATAATCGGTTCCTGACACAGGGACAGACTTTTCTTCCGGCACAAGCTGTTTAAAGGCTTCCTTCGCCTTACAAAGAGCAATCCTGTCTTGCGGACGCTTGGGTCCTGAAATGGATGGTTCAATTGTTCCTATATCCAGCTCTAAAGTCTTCGTAAAGGATGCCTCAATATCATCATTGCGCCATAACCCTTGTTCTTTGGCATAGGCTTCAACAAGTTTTACACGTTCAGGAGAGCGTCCGGTAAATTCCAGATAGCGTAAGATTTCTTCATCTACAGGGAAAAATCCGCATGTCGCACCGTATTCAGGAGCCATATTGGAAATTGTAGCTCTATCCGATGCAGACAGATTATCCAGTCCAGAACCATAAAATTCTACAAATTTTCCGACAACGCCGAGTTCACGGAGTTGTTCTACAATGTTAAGGACAAGGTCTGTCGCCATGACACCTTCCGGCAGTTTTCCTGTAAGCTTGAACCCTACAACCTCCGGAATGAGCATTGAAATCGGTTGACCAAGCATAGCAGCTTCAGCCTCAATACCCCCGACACCCCATCCCAAAACGCCTAGCGCATTAACCATAGTCGTATGAGAATCCGTGCCGACCAGAGTATCAGGGTATGCAACATCACGACCGGAATTATTTTCGTCTTTATCTGTCCAAACACTTTGAGCCAGATATTCTACGTTAACCTGATGGCAAATGCCTGTACCCGGAGGAACAACATTGAAGTTTTTGAAAGATTTTTGTCCCCAGCGCAGAAAAGAGTAACGCTCTGCATTTCGCTCGAATTCTCTTTTCACATTGTACTTAAAAGCTTCTGCAGAACCAAATTTATCAACCATCAGAGAATGGTCTATTATTAGATCCACAGGAACGAGAGGATTGATCTTCTGAGCATCTCCGCCAAGCTTTGCCATTATCTCCCGCATAGCTGCCAGATCAACAATAGCAGGAACACCTGTAAAATCCTGCATTAAAATACGCGCCGGACGATAAGCAATTTCATGCGTTGAAGATTTTGTATGCAGCCAATCTGCAAGAGCTTTTACATCGTCAACCGTGACCGTAGAGCCGTCTTCGAATCGCAGCAAATTTTCAAGCAGAATTTTCAACGTAAACGGCAAACGGGAAATATCTCCAATTTTTTTTTCTGCAATTTTTAAACTAAAATAATCATATTCCTTACCGTCAATATTAAGATTTTTACGGGTTTCTAAAGAATCTTGACCAGTACATATCATTTTTTCTACCTCATTAAATCACTATTAAAAGAAAAAACACGGCGAACGCATTACGAAGTTTTATAAACTCTAAAGATATATTTATTAGAGTGCCAGTACTTTTATATTGTGCAACACAGCATAAAAAGCTATTTGCCACAGCCTACAAAACATGTTTATAAATAAAAAAGATGTGATACGAAATAGGGAAAAAATAATGCAAATTACGGGTATGTGCTGGGGAGAAAAACTCCTGAAATATGTAAACTTTCCATGCGCGGAAGTTTTGGGAGCTGATTCAAGCAGCGATGAACTCAGAGCGATGATTGATCGTTGCGGCTCTCTTTTTGTCAAACCGGTCTTTAAAGGCGGTGTTGGTAAAAAGGGAAAGTCCGGTCTGATCGGTCATGTGAATAATGTACAGGATGCACTAAAGGAAAAAGAACGGCTTTATTTTGCCAAACACACACAGGGAAACCAGACGTTTAATTCCAACGGTGTAACATTTGAAGGGTCTGTTCCTGCTAAATACGAAATATATGTTTCTATAACGGACAGTACAAAATTTCGTGCGCCGACATTAACTCTTAGTCATCACGGCGGTGTAGATATCGAGACTCAAGGCTCTGATAAAGTAGCCAGTGCTCCATTTGATCCGCTAACAGGTTTAAACGGTTTTGTTATCTCCAATCTTTTGACCAAACTCAATGCACCTAATGAACTTATCAGTCCGCTCGTGCAGAATTTACCCAAACTCTGGGATCTCTTCCATAATTACGGTATGAGCATGGTAGAGATTAACCCCATCCGTATGATGCCCGATAAAAAAGGCCGTCTTGTTCCGGTAGCCTGTGATTTTAAATGCAGCTTCGATCAGGATGATCCGTCATGGAAACGTCTGAAGCTTCCTGCCGATCTCTTTACAACAGAGCTTTCGGACTTTGAGCGTGAGGTGAATGAACTGCGCACCTATCAAGGGCAGTCTGATGTTTTTGTAACAAACAATAAGGGTTCGGTAACTGCAATGACCTTTGGAGGCGGTGCCAGTTCTCTGGTGACCGAACTTCTGGGTAATGTCGGAACTATTTCTTCGGATTTTGGCGGAAACCCCCCTTATGAGAAAATGCGCAAAATTAGCAGTATCGTTTATAGGTACTGGCTTGAGCAGAGTAATGTGCTTTTTATTATCGGTGGAAAGGCCAACAATACAGACATTTACGAAACATTTCGAGCGATGGGGGATGCACTTCGTGACTATTTCAATACGCACGGGCCGAAGCCGATCTTCGTTATCGTTGGCCGCGGCGGGCCTAATCTGGTGCGCGGTCTTGGAACTTTAGGTGAAACACTGGATAATCTTAAAGTTCCCTACAGAATGTTTGGCTATGACTCGTCCATAAGTACAGTTGTGGACTACGCCAAATCCATTGATAACTGGATGGAGAATAAAGGCGGAAAAGAATCAATCGCCAAAGCTATGGGTCTTCAGTCTGAAAGTATAGAGCCCTCAAACTCCAGAAAACGTGTGGCGTAAGAATTAAGAGCGTTAAAAGAATAACAGTGAAAGGAATAGTCCATTGCCACAAGGTATAGCAGCATTTAAGGACAGTTATGTAGGTATTAATTCATTGGCGGAACTTGCCACCGATAAAGATCGTGTCTGTGTTTTAAATATTCTTGGCGGTGAAAGCCGAACAGTGACACCGATCAGCCATGTATATTCAGGCGGTAATATTGTTTGCGGAACAATGCCAGGACGTTCAGGTTCTGTGATGAAAACCAAAATTGGCGATATTCCTGTTTATAATAACGTATCTGAAGCACTTGAAGCCGGTCATAAATTTAATGTCGCCGTTGTTTATGTGCCGCCTGCCGGAGTAAAAGACTCCGTGATTGAAGCTGTGCGCATGAACCCTGATCTTGATAAAATTGTCATTCTGACTGAAAAAATTTCACTGCATTCTTCACGAATTATACGACAGTTCTGCCAGTTGCGCGGGATAGATGTTTTCGGCGGAAACTGCCTTGGACTTGGCGATGCACACAACCATGTACGTATTGGCGGCGCACTTGGAGGTAACGTACCCGAAGAATCTATGGTTCCCGGATCAATAGCGATTTATTCAAACTCCGGAAACTTTACGACCACAATCGCAACATATTTACAAACAGCCGGATGGGGTACAAGCGTATCTTTTTCTTCCGGTAAAGATGTTTATATTCACTTCGCAGCCGAAGAATTTACAAATGCCTTTCACAATGATGACCGCAGTAAAGCTGCCATCATGTATATTGAGCCGGGCGGTTATTACGAGCAGAATCTTGAATTTGAAAAACCTGTTGTCTGCTGCATTGTCGGTCGCTGGAAATCCAATATGACGGGTGCCTGCGGTCATGCCGGAGCCATTGCCGGAGCCGGAGATAATGCCATAGAAAAAGAAAAATGGTTTATGCGCAAGTTCGGCGTAAAATCTATTTTCACACCGGACAATCCGGAATGCACAAAAAAAGGCGCTCTTGTTACAAATATTGCTCATATTCCCGAAGCTATGAGCGCGGTCATGGAGAAAAACGGTGTAAAACCGGATTTTGAGCCTAAAGGAGATTTATCTCTGAAATGCTGGCTGTCAAGCCAGATTGATATTGGTCTACCTAAAGAACTGGATGTTCTGCCGGAAAAAGCTATTGAACCGTATAACGAGCAAATTAAAAATCTCTCCAAACAACTTGGTGCCGTTTTACCGCGTCAAACTATGAAAGATACTTCCGGGGCATCCATGATGGATCCTAAAACTCAGGTAAGTCGCTTAAACGGCAGAAGTGTTCTGGATTGTTCAACGCATGCATTTGAAGAAAATCTGGTTATGGCACTCACGCGTGAGTATCCGGACAGCAATGGACGTGCACTGGCAAATGTTATTTTAAATGCTTTTGTAAATCAAAATGAAACGCCTCAACTTGCCGCAGCTCAGGCCGCCAGAGAAGCAGAAAATTCTCCTAATACCGTTCTGTCCTCGGCATTGGCAATTTTAGGACCTAAAAGTGCCTTGCCCGCCAGAGAAGCTGTTGATGCATTTGTTGAGCTCTTCGGTCATACCGGAATCAAGGATGTTTCAGATGAATCTTTTGACACTAGCTCACAGTTATCAAAAGCCCAAAAAGACGGACTGGATAAAATCTTTCTCTCTGAAAAAGCGTCTCCACGCGCCGGACAAATGGAAAAAGCTTTAAAAGCACGCAATGTAAAATCTGTATTTATTCACTTTTTGCAAGAACTGGCAAAGAAGACAGGAACTTCTATTAGTGAGGATGCTCTTCTTGCCGCTGCATCTTGTCATCTGGCATGGCTTCCTCTCATGAAAAAAGGCTTAACTTTAACAACAGTGCGTAACATCCCTTGGCATCTCCGGATTTACAGTGCTTTAATCGGTTGTTCCGTTGAATCCTCTAACCAGACAAAGCAGGCTTTCAGAGGCGTTGACAATCAAGAGCTTATGAATGACTGGAGCTTTACCGAAACGGCTTATCTGGCTCAAATCGGAAAACGTCCAAAAGCAAATGAATTGTTTGATTTCTCGAT
>JAGLRU010000437.1 GCA_023136145.1 Alphaproteobacteria bacterium | reverse complement strand
TTTCCATGTGTAGCCCAGCGGGTATGACCGATGCCGATAGTACCATTGAGAGGTTCTTTTTTCAGCTTTCCAACGAGTTTGACGAGTTTGCCTTCTGCGCGGCAGCGTTTGATCTTGCCGTTTACCAGCGTGGCGATGCCGGAACTGTCATAGCCTCTGTACTCTAGCCGCTTTAGTCCCTCGACAAGTCTGGGAGCTGCGTCACTTTTACTAAGAACTCCAACGATACCGCACATGTGTTTGTTTCCTTTTTTAGTTTTTACCTGTCATTGCGTAGAGGAATAAAATGCCACTAACAAGAACAAGGTTAATAATGATAGCTAGTACAAAGGCTATAAGTGACCACTTGTTCTGTTGCTTTTTTTTTAAATAATCTTTTAGCACAGCTATACCTAAAAAAAGCGTTCCGGATATGCCCCAGATCATAAATCCCCAAGAAAGGGTTGAAAAAAACGATTGATTTGTTGAGTTTGGTAAAAAACTAATCGACATAATAAAGTAGGCTATCAGAAAGGACAATGGCACAGAAAGTTTTGTGATTTTATTGCTCTTTAACAGAGAGTCGCTAATTTCTTTGTGACAGCAAAACATTTCGTTTATTTACCACCCTTCTTTGCTTTCTCCTTAATTTTCATCTGCCGGAATTTGGCAGACCAGTCTTCTTTGTTGATCTGCGGGGCGCGGGTTATGCCAAGAGCGTTGTCCTGCACATTCTTGCTGATAGCACTGTTTGCGCCGATATATGCACCGTCGCCAATGGTTACGGGAGCGATTAGAATGGAATTTGATCCAATAAAAGCTTCTTTACCGATGGTGGTTCTGTATTTTAAAAATCCATCATAATTGCAGGTAATTGTGCCTGCGCCGATATTGGTTTTTTCGCCAATATCAGTATCGCCAAGATAGGATAGATGGCCGGCTTTGGCACCATTGCTGACATGAGTGTTTTTGATTTCTACGAAGTTACCAATTTTAGCGTTCTTCCCGATTTTACTGCCTGGACGTATCCGCGCAAAAGGACCAACATGAGCACCTTCCATGATTTCCGCACCTTCAATATGGCAGCAGGGGAGGATTTCCACGTTATTGCCGATTTTTACGCCAGAACCAAAAAAGACGTTCGGACCAATGGTGACATCCTGACCAACTACAGTATCGGTACTGAAATAAACTGTGTCCGGATCCGTCAGCGTAGCACCGTTTAGCATGTGTTTTTTACGAAGCCGTTTCTGCATGATTTTCTCCAGATGGGCAAGCTCAACTCGCGTGTTGGCACCTTCCATTTCCTCAGCAGGAACTTCAACAACGTGTGTCTTTCGATTGTCCTCCAGAGCGATCTGCGGAAGGCTAGTTATATAGTATTCCTTCTGAGCGTTGTTGCTATCGATCTGCTCTAGCCACTGAAAGAGTTTCAAGCCATCGGCGCAAATAACACCACTCCAGCACAATGCAATCTTTTTTTCCTCATCAGAGGCATCTTTGAACTCAACAATTTTTTTCAACGTACCATCTTCATTGAGAACCATCCTGCCGAACATTGCAGGGTTTTCGTGAAGTACGCCTGAAAAGGTCATGCCGACATCAGGAGACTGGCGGCGTACATCTACCATACGTTTCAAAGCTTCAGGAGTTGCAAGAGGCACATCCCCTAGAATTACGAGAATGTCGCCATCGAAATTGCTGAAATGATCCTTTGCGGCGAGCGCAGCCGCTCCCGTACCATTTGCGGTTTGCTGCACTGCTGTTTGGTGAGGCTTAACGGCTTCCGTCATCTGCTCCATGTCGGGGCCGACAACGACAACGATTTTGTCAGGGTTTAGTTCTTCAACGGCAGCAATGACGTGTCCGATCATCGTGCGCCCTGCAACTTTATGCAAAGGCTTCAAAACTTTCGATTTCATGCGTTTACCACCACCCGCAGCAAGGATGATACAGCCAAGTTTTTTGTTCATGTTCAATTCCCCCCATTTATTACGTTATATTAATGCAAGAAACAGGTGTTTGATTCAAGTCACAGTTTGTTGCACAGAATTACAGTAAATTATGGATCACTCATCCGTTCCGTTGGACAGATGCGCCACAACAGAGCCGTATTCGCTGGCGATTTCCATGCGGACAGGAACTATTTGTCCGCCACCATTTATTCGTGCTAGCCATAAGGTAGGTGGTTTGTGTCTGGCTTCAGTATGGTTCTGCACAGCCATCCAGCCGCGTTGGGCATCTTTTTTCCTGAAACCAGCGACAGGCTCAATCTTAAGCGTACAACGCATAGCTTCGCCATTGAAGCTGGAATATCTCGATGGGGCAAGAATTTCCGCGCCATTATCGGTGAGCGTGATGTTGAAGCGTCTCTTGCCATCAAAAACTGGAAATTTCCCCGTACATTTGCTGATGTTTCCGGCGTTTTGCAGCATCACCAGAGCACCAGTCAGCAGATCCATCGTGTCATTTACGAGCGTATCGTCGATGTCACTGTTGGTGACAGTTTTTCCGTTCTTTTGCATGGTAGTTTTCAGAATTTTTCCATCAGGAGCATAGTTTATCTCGGTGATTTTGATTTTTTTGCGCCAAATACTGCGCTCAGTGTAAACGGTTGGATACAGTGTGCCTTTTTTAGCGTGACCTGCGGTATTGAAAGAAGCGCTCCATGGAAAGAGGTAGCCGATAAATCCTCGTGTTTCTGTTTTCAGAGCCATATCGTAGGATTTTTTATCCAAATCCATCGTCAACGAGGCGTTTAGAGCCTTAAAACCGCCTGCGTAAACATCGTATTGCAATGTCAGTTTGTGCTTCTTATTAACTGAGTAGCGAGGAGCGGTTTCCCCATAACTTGCTTCTGCTGAAGTTGCAAAAAAACATCCTGTGATAAGCAGTGTTGCTACAGCATAACAAACGGATTTAGAGCAAACGCCTGCCAAATAAACCAACGCCCCCCAGCCGAAAGGCGGGGTC
>JAGLRU010000436.1 GCA_023136145.1 Alphaproteobacteria bacterium | reverse complement strand
CAGAAAATCGCCATCACTTCGGAGGCAGCCACGATGTCAAAGCCATCCTGACGCGGATAGCCGTTTGGTGTGCCACCAAGCGATACCACGATATTACGCAGCGCACGGTCGTTCATGTCAATTACACGTTTCCATGTGATGCGACGCACGTCGATATTTAATTCGTTACCTTGATGAATATGATTATCCAGCAATGCTGACAGCAGATTGTGGGCAAGCGCGATTGCGGAAAAATCACCTGTGAAATGCAGGTTAATGTCTTCCATCGGCACCACTTGCGCATAGCCACCGCCAGCTGCTCCACCCTTCATTCCGAATACAGGCCCAAGCGATGGTTCGCGTAGACAGATCATCACTTTTTTGCCGATATGGTTGAGCGCATCGCCGAGGCCAACTGTGGTGGTGGTTTTTCCTTCGCCCGCCGGCGTTGGACTGATCGCAGTCACTAGAATCAACTTGCCGTCCGGCTTATCCTTCTGACTGTCGATGTAGTTAAGAGATACCTTAGTTTTGTAATGGCCGTAAGGTTCGAGATGTTCTTCTGCAATTCCCAGTTTTTCCGCAGCCATTTCTGAAATACGTTGCATTTTCGCTTTCTGAGCGATGTCAATATCAGAGGGCATAATAGCAGTCTCCATCTTACATTATTTAAGCAAAGTATTACTCTTCTGCATTCGCATCGTCGTCCATTTTCGGCGCATATATCTCATTCATTAACTTGTCGTTGATGTTCATATCGTATCTGATCATCAGGCTCATAAGGTACTGCTCCCGCAAGTCTTGAGCGAATGAACGATTCAAGAGTGATTCAATTTCTCCCACAGCTTCATTGTCGAGTTTCTTTGGAGATTGTATTTTACGCTCCGCAAGGCGGAGGAGAGTTACGAATCCATCTCCATCGACTGCCGCTGCTTGCCCCGTTCCATCGATAGAAAAAAGAGCGTTCATCAAATTGTCTTCTATTTTTGCTTTATCTGCCGGGGTTTCGCGCTGTAGCAACTCCGTTGATTTAACGGTCTTTTTAATTTCTGCTGCTATCTTACCAAAGGATTCTCCCTGTTTCAGACGTTCCATGATTTTGGAAGCCATGTCATCGAGTGCCTTAATTTGATTGCCTGCTTTCAGAGCGGCGAGAACCTCCACACGAACACTGTCAAATGGCTGCTGCTCGGAAGGGAAAATATCTCTGACACCGACGACCATAAAAGCACCTTCCGGCGTTTCGATCAGTTGGCTGACGGAATCTTTTCCGAGTCTGAATCCATTCTCGACCACCTTATTAAAAAGAGGAAGATCCACATCTGGTTTTTTGCCGTTTGCCCCAATGCCAAGGACATCTATTTTCTCCAGAACGATTTCTTGTATATTGTTTTCCTGAGCTACATCAGACACGCTTCCGCCACCAGCTATTTCGTCATCGATTTTATTTGCAAGCTGGTATAAAGCATCGTAAATTTTGTCTTGAGAAATGTCTTTTTCAATACTTTCCTTCACGGATTCAAAAGGCATAACAGCTGGCTGAGTGACTTTTTCGATATGGAGAACATGCCAGCCAAGCGGACTCTTGAGAGGTTTCAGAACTTCTCCCATTTCTCCAGAGAAAGCGGCTTCACCGAGTTCAATTGCTATGGCAGATTCGGTGAAAGTAGCTGATTTGATATAGCTGATTTTTTCCTTGTTGGCGGCTTTTTGCAGGTCTTTTGTTTTCAGTGCTCTGGCGTAGACCAGCTTTGCCGAACCTTCATCCAAAGCAATGGCTTGAGAAATTACGCGGGTTTCAGGGCTTTTGTAATCATTGATGTTCTCATCGTAATATTGTTTTAACATATCTTCGGAAATTTGTATTTTATCACCAAGAATTTTTTCATCTAACACGATCACTGACAGCGTGCGGTATTCCGGCAAGGCATATTGACCGGAAACAGTATCGTAATATGCTTTTAGTTCCGCCTCCGAAGGGTCTTTGTCCGCGCTGGTATCTTTTGTCGTCAATTGGAAATATTCTCCGCGCCGCCATTCATACCGATATTTCAACATATCATCTACCATCTGTTGCGGGGCATGAGCACCAGTAGAAACGGCATCAATAAGTATTTGCGAAGCAAGCTGTGATTTCAGCGAGGCGATCATCTGACTTTCACTGACATTGTAAACTTGAAGCAAACGCTGTAGTGCGTCTTTTTCGGACATCCCTTTTTCCACAAGTGGAGCGATAATATTCACCACTTGCTTTGCTGCAAGAAAATCATCTACTCGTAGACCCATATCTGTGGCAGCAAGAGAAAACAGGCGATTGTCGATTTCTCGCTTCAAGATTTGTTGCGGCAGTTTTGCACGATAGGCATCACTTTGTTTTATGTTTTGGGCGCGTAGTGTGGATTGCACTATGCGGTCAAATTCAGGAGCCGTCAGCTTCCCCCCATCATAACTAACAATCGTATTGTTCTGTACACCCTGCCTGAACATTCCCTGATAATCCATCAGTACTAATCCGGCCATCGCCAGCAGCAGGAGACCGAATAAAATCAGTTTCAGAAAGGTTGACTTCGCGCCTTCGCGCATTTGTTTTAGCACAGGAATATCCTTTTAAGTTATTAGGTGACTTGATAACAATCAAATATTTAGCGAATATAAACAAGAAAAGCAAAGGAGAAAACGCAATGCCCTTCCTGAAACTGATTGTTGGAAATTGGAAAATGAACGGCTTGACGGCGGACAGTCGTGACAGAGCCATAAAAATAGCGTCATCCATAAAGGAAAACAAGACCTACCCTTTCCATATAATCCTTTGTCCGCCAACGACAATGCTCTCATTGGTTGCAGAGGAGTTGAAAGGATCTTCCATCGGTTTAGGGGGTCAAAACTGCCATAATCAGCCATCGGGTGCGTTCACCGGCGAAATTTCGGCTGAGATGCTGAAGGATGTGGGCTGTACCCACGTAATAATCGGCCATTCGGAACGCCGTCAGCAGAACAGAGAAACCAGCGCAAGTGTGGCGACTAAGGCCAAAGCCGCACATTTAGCTGGTCTTGTCACTATCATTTGCGTAGGCGAACTAGACGGCGAAAGAACCTCAGGACAGGCGGATGAGGTTGTAACCGGACAGTTGAAAGACTCCATTCCCACCACCACCACGCCAGAAAACACCGTGATCGCCTATGAGCCAGTCTGGGCGATAGGCACTGGAAAAACAGCCTCCAACGATGACATCCGGCATATACACGCACTTATTCGCAAAGAAGTCGGAAAACTGCCCATTCTGTACGGAGGATCGGTTAAGGCATCCAATGCCGGAGAAATCCTGCATTTACCTAACGTTGATGGCGTTCTGGTTGGCGGAGCCAGTCTGAAAGCAGAAGAGTTTATGGAAATTGCAGAAGCTAGCGGACGATAACTAGGGTTCATACTCATGAAAAACGAATCTTTTCAATACATACCTAATTGTCATCCCCGACTTGTTCGGGGATCCAAAAGCGTGTCCACGCGTCTTATGAATTTATATAACGGCAGTACTGCCTTTTGGATGCCGGAACGAGTCCGGCATGACAGTAGTGTAGGTTTTTAGAGATGGCTTTAATAAGGAAAGTTTGTTACAACGATTTGCAGACAGCATTGTCTCAGGAAAAAACAGAATGAAAATCAATATAGTTGGTAACGGCGTATTTGGAACATTCCTTGAAAAATGTTTCAGTGGGCTTGTAGAATTGTCGGAGGATGCCGATATCGTCATTCTTGCTGTCCCCATTTCAGCATATAAAGACGTTGCAAAAAAACACGCGGGAAAACATCTTATCAACGTATGTTCCGTGCAGATGAAAACCAACGAAATCTGCAGCGAATACAGCAAATATGTCACGGGGATACATCCGATATTCGGTCCGAAAAGCCCGGAAAGCGGAAGAACGTGCATCGTCACGAAAACCTGTGAAAAAAGTAATGAAATTATCGGATTGTTTGAAAAAACAGGCTGCGAAATCGTGACGCACATCGGAGAAGCTGAAATT
>JAGLRU010000435.1 GCA_023136145.1 Alphaproteobacteria bacterium | reverse complement strand
CCAATAATGACCGTTGCTCCGGCAACTCCGATGCGGGCGGCGTTGATTTCGGCGGGTGTCATAGCGATGCGGATATGGCTTATGACGCTGCCACCTTTCTGTGCGAAACCAGTTTGATTCGTCGTCACGCAGCCTTTGTCCTCAAGATGCGCGGCTATGGCTAAAATATTGCTGACCGTGACAACACCTGTACCGCCGATGCCTGTCAGCAAAATAGTTTCCGGCTTGCTTAAGTCATTCGGTGTGGGTTCAGGCATAGAGTTGAAAAAATCTCCGATGCTTTCGCTGGCACTGGCAGTCCCCGGCTTTTTGGGGCCGCCGCCGATGACGCTGACGAAGGCGGGGCAGGAGGCTGTTGTTATGCAGGAATAATCCTTGTTACAGACGAATTGATCGATTTGTCTTTTGCGCCCGAATTCTGTGTCAATAGGCACGATAGCAAGACAGTTGGATTTCTCCCCGCAGTCTCCGCAGCCTTCACAGATGCGTTCGTTTATAAAGATTCTGCGGGAGGGATCGGGCATTAGTCCATGTTTGCGGCGGCGGCGATTCTCGGCGGCGCAGGTCTGGTCGTAGATAAGGACGGAGACACCTGGAACTTCTCGAAGATTGAGTTGAATTTTGTCAAGTTTTTCGCGGTCATGAATCTTCGTTCCGTCAGGGAAATTCTCCGAGATGCCGTATTTCCACGGTTCGTCGGAGATAATATGAATCGTTTTCACGCCTTCAGCAAAGACTTGTTGTGCGATTAGCCCGATGCTGATCGGCCCATCTACAGACTGGCCACCAGTCAGGGCGGCAGCATCGTTATAAAGGATTTTGTAGGTGATGTTGATATGAGCCGTGATGGCAGCGCGTATGGCCAGCAACCCGGAGTGAAAATAGGATGCGTCCCCGAGGTTGGCGAATATGTGTTTTTCGGAAGTGAAGGGGGACTGTCCGATCCACGAAGCACCCTCGCAGCCCATCTGTGCGGGCGGGGCGGTTTTTCTGTCCATTCCTGCCGCCATGGAATGGCAGCCGACGCCAGCCAGTGCGCGACTTCCATCTGGCACTGTGGTTGAAATGTTGTGAGGACATCCGGCGCAGGTGTATGGTATCCGCCCGATCGGAGAAGCCTTTCCTTTCAGCTCTAAACCTCTGCGGATAGCTGTCATGCGTTCCTCAAAGGGACGGACATCCATCATTGGCTTTAGTCTTCTGATAAAGGCATCAGCGATGCGGGCAGAGGATAGCTCAGTTGTTTCCGACATCAGGCGTGCGCCTTTATCGTCGGTCTTTCCTATAACGCGGGGGCGTTTTTCTGCGGGTATGTTGAAGAGGATGCGCTTGATCTGTTCTTCGATCAGGCCGCGTTTTTCTTCGATGACTAGTATTTCTTCCACCTGTTCTGCGAGCTTGCGTATGCCATGATCCTCAAGTGGCCAGACTAGTGCAACTTTGTAAACGGCGATTCCCATTTTCTCGGCGCGTTGTTTCGTGATGCCGAGGTCTTCCAGTGCTTGCATTGTATCGCTGAAGCCCCTTCCGGTCGCGACGATAGCGAGGCGTTTTTGCGCCGGATTGATGATGTATTTGTCGAGGCTGTTAGCGCGGGCATAAGCACGCGCGGCGGGAAGTTTCAGGCTTACGAGTCTCTCTTCTTGTGTGCTAAGTGGGTCGTGCCGGCGGATGTTAAGGCCGTTCGGCGGCATATTGAAATCGGTTGGTGTTCTGAACTGAATTCTGAATGGGTCAGTGGATACTGAGGCGGAGCCATTTGCAAGGTCGTCAGTGATTTTAAAGCCAGTCCAGCAGCCGGAATATCGTGACATCGCGATTCCGTGCAGACCGAGATCCAGCGCGTCCTCGATTCCAGCCGGATGTAGAAGGGGGATCATGCAATGGATAAAGGCATGTTCTGATTGATGCGGAATTGCTCCGGTGTAGCCAGTGTGGTCATCCCCAGCGAACGCAAGTACACCGCCGTATCTGGAAGTCCCAGCAGCATTGGCGGACTTCATCGCTCCGATAGGGATGTTGGAGCCGTTGCCGTACCATAAGCCGATAATTCCGTCGTACTGTGGGTGGGGGCCGAGGCTTAGTTGTTGAGTGCCTTCAACGGCGGTGGCACTTAGCTTTTCATTTACACCGGGAACGAATCGGATGTCGTGCTGTTCCAGATATTTTTGAGCTGCTTTGAGCGTCATATCGTATCTGCCGAGTGGTGCGCTATGGTATCCAGAAATAAAAGCTGCTGTTTTGATTTTGCAGCCGGCATCCAGTTGCCGCTGAATGATTGGAATACGTACAAGTGCTTGTAGTCCATTCAGGTAAATACGACCTGATTTTTCAGCATACTTGTCATCTTGTGTAACTTCGTAGCGCATGTCCTTGCGACTCCCCCAAGCCTCTAAGGATAATCGCATAAATCAATCTACTAAAGCAACCGAAAGGCTTTTTACAGATTATCAAGTCTTGACACGTCAATCGTTACATTTGATGTCCTTGAATACGATTTTAAAAACCCTGTTGTCATTTCGATGGCTGCATGGTGTATGCCACGCATCTCGCCCCTTACACTGTCACCCCCAACTATGCGATCCGCCTTATGTCCCGCAAGGGGAGAGGGAAATCTATCAATAAATTTGGAAATGATTATAACTACCCACTAAAAACAGCATCTTTTATTTTCTCCTCCAGTCTTAGGCGTGGTTCCGGGAGGTTGGAATTTGATTGAGAGAACACTCGATGGAGCAGAAAATGTCCCGTTAGCTTTAGGCCATCGAGGATGTCGCCATCCTCAAAGCCTTCTTCACCGCGCAAAAATGGCGGCAGAGAGAGGAGTTTTTCTTTATATATCTCACCCGCCTCGCCCGATACGGCGCAACCGGATTTTGGGCTGACGTAGATCAGGTTTTCAGTTGTGCTGGTCACCACGCATTTTGATAAGTTGAGGGCGAAGCCGATCTCGCGTAGCAGGCCAAGCTCCCAGTAGATGTATGTAGGTGTCCAAATGTCGGTTCCGAAGGATGCCATCAAAGCCTTCGTGCCTTCGTAAACGCTGGTGTGCTTCTCTCTTTCAGGAAGGGTTTTGTCGGCAAGTGCGCAGGCAGATTGCATCGCCGTCAACTTGATTGGATTTTCCATGACCTCTGCTGCGAGGCTTTTTTCCAATTCCAGTGTGAACGTGCCGAGTTGGTCGTGCGACTTCGCTTTCCAGTGTACTGACACCAGATTTCCCGGTTCCAGAACTCCCCGTTTTTTTGTGGAGGTCGCGCCATAAACATAGCCCATTGCGCGACCATGATTACATGTCAGGATTGACGCTATGCCACCAGTCTCGCCGTGACCGCGTACAGAAAGAATAATGCCATTGTCTTGCCATTCAAGCATCAGTGGTTTTCTAGGACGCGGTCTATCACATCCGCAGTGCGCTCGATGCAGTGACGGTAGTTGAAAATATTTCTGAGTTCGTCTTCGGAAATGTATTCGCTAACGGTCTCGTCTTCGAGAAGCAGGGCTAGGAAATCTTTTTCACTGTCCCAGACAGCCATTGCATGTTCCTGCACCAGTAGATAGGCGTAGTTCCGGCTGAGACCTGCCTGCGTCAGTGCCAGCAGAACCGGCTGCGAAAAAACGAGGCCGCGTAGATGTTCTAGGTTTTGCTTCATGCGCTTAGGATATACAAGAAGCTTGTCCATGACTCCGTTCAGGCGATTGAGGGCAAAATCGAGAAGGATGGTTGTATCCGGTGCAATGACTCTTTCCACTGACGAATGCGAGATGTCCCTTTCGTGCCAGAGCGCCACGTTTTCTAGCGCAGGAACGGCTGAGGCTCGAATTAGCCGTGCTAGCCCAGTCAGGTTTTCCGACAGGACGGGGTTGCGTTTGTGTGGCATTGCAGAGGAGCCTTTTTGTCCTGGTGTGAAGAATTCCTCTGCTTCCCGCACTTCAGTGCGTTGTAGATGGCGGATTTCCGTTGAAAGGTTCTCTATGGAGGCGGCGATCACCGCCAGTGTTGCGAAAAACATGGCATGGCGGTCGCGCGGAATGATTTGCGTGGAAACTGGCTCGATGTCGAGTTCGAGTTTTTCCGCTACATAGGCTTCGACCCTTGGGTCTATCGTGGCGAACGTGCCGACGGCTCCAGAAATCCCGCAAGTGGAAATTTCATCCCGTGCGCGGATCATGCGTTCTTTGGCGCGAGCGAATGCGGAGTAATGACCGGCTAGCTTCATACCGAACGTGGTTGGCTCCGCGTGAATGCCGTGACTCCGCCCTACGCAGATGGTGCCTTTGTATTCAAGAATCCGCATTTTGAGTGTTTTTAGCAGTATGTCGAGATCGGCGATAATCAGGTTGGAAGCTTGTTTAAGTTGCATCGAGAACCCCGTATCTAGTACGTCCGACGATGTGATTCCCAGATGGATATGTCGTGCTTCGTCGTCTCCAACGTGCTCGCCAACGCTGGTTAGGAAGGCGATTACGTCATGACGGACTACCTCTTCAATCTCGTTAATGCGTTTGATGTCGAACTTGGCTTTGGCGCGGATTTTGGCTGGAGAGTCTTTCGGTATCACGCCGATCTCTGCCTGCGCTTCGCAGACCAGCATTTCTATTTCCAGCCAGATTTTGAACCTGTTTTCGGGCTCCCAGATTGCTGTCATTTCTGGACGTGAAAAACGTGGGATCATTGTATTTAGACTCCTTTAGGTTCAAGATTTATTTGGAATATCAGAAAACACTGTCATGCCGGACTTGTTCCGGCATTCAAAAGGCAGTCCTGCCGTCATGTAGACTCAATATGACGCGCGGACGCGCTTCTAGACCCCTGCGTAAAGCGGGGGTGACGAGCTAGTGTGTATTGAAAAATTTTGTTTTTCATGAGTAAGAATCCTAAGGTAATGGTTGCTGTTCAGGCGTGGCTTCTGGAACTGATGGTGGTTTTCCGAACAAACCACCGCTTCCAAACAGTCCTTGTAAGGCTTTGGCGGGGTTTTTCTTGATCCCTTTTCCGAGTGCTTTGCCTTCTTTTTTGATGTTTTTTAGGGTTTTTCTTGCTGCTTCAGGATTGTTGGCGATGTCAGAGATGGCACTGGCGAAATCAGGTTTCATTTTGATATTGCTGAAAGACCCTTTGATTTCCACCGGAACGGATAGTCCTGATACGTCTTTCACAGATGAAGATGCTAACATTACTGGTACCACGCGGTATTGAACATATTTTCGTGGGAGATCGATGGTTCCTTGCCCTGTCGCCTGAAGCAAAAGACTTTTCATCTTCAGATCAGTATTATTTACAACTCCGTTGTTGATGGAAAAGGTTCCTCCTAGTTCGACAAATTCTGTTTTGCCTTCTCCAGCAGTAGTTTCAACCGCAGAGGCTTCGGGTGTCGTAGTCAGACTCTTCTGCCACTTGACGATTTTATCCAGATCGATGCCCTCCAGCATTCCGTTTTTGAAAACGACGTTTCCTTTTCCGTTCAGGTTTGAAATCATGGCTTTTTGGTTTACGCCGAAAGATGTCACGGAAACATGGGCATCCGTGAGGCCGCTCAACTTTTTAAAGTTTGCGAAAGTGGTAAGCACTGGAGCTGCCTGCACGCCTGCCATATTAAAAGCGAAAGCTATTTCTGGTACTTTTTTTGCTGCATTGATGGATATTGCGGAGCTGAATTTTCCATCAAGTAAGGTTGCTTCCGATGACTCGAAATACAATCTGCCTTTTTGCAGTTGTACAGTCAACTCGCTTGATCCTGTATTGATGCCCTTGAGCGAAAACCCTCCTGTTTTCAGCATCAGATCAGCATTCACTGCTTGTAGACCGCTGAAATCCAGCGGCGTTGTGTCCCATTTGTCATTCTGTTTACTGTGTTTTTTGCCGTCAGCTTTCGTCTTTTTTTCATTTCCAGCGAATCGGTCAAGATTTAGTTTGTCTAGCGTTAGTCGCGCAAAAATATTTGGCTTTCCAGTGAAGTTTACGCTTAGATTGCCTTTGGCCTGTACTTCATCCAGAGCGAGCGTAACGTCCTTCAGGATAAGATTATTTCCGGTAAGCGCAGTCGTGCCGGCGAATGATATTTTCTCAAACGGCAGTTTTTGTTCAATGCCACCGCCAGTCCATGCTAGCAGTCGTGAGAGGGAAACAACTGTAGCATTGACTGTCCCTTTCAACATTATGTTTTGCATAGCGAGAAGGCCATCCACTTTCGCCGAAGCATCCTCCGTTTTCAGGTTTATGCGTCCTGTAGATGCCATGCCTTCAAGAAAATTCGCTGGTTTGTCTAGTGTCAGGGCGATATTGATACGTTTCTTTCTGTAGGTCAGAGCGCCTTTCATCTGTAGGGCATTCTTCAAATCAGGAAGGGAAGCTTCCACATCAATATCCAGTACGTTGATGGAAACCTTTTTTTGCTTGTCATCGAAGATCAGATGACCTTTGCTGATTCTGAACTTGTCGAATGCAAAGTCAAAGCCCTTTGTTTCTTCGGTGGCAGCGGTGTTGTTCTCTACTTCTTGTTTCAGAGGTGCGGACGTTTTTTCTGCTGTGAAGTCCCAGTTTTGCCTTCCGTTAGCTCCTATTTCGAGATAAATGACCGGCGCATTAAGAGAAAATTGCTTTACCTCGACGCGACCTTTTAGCAAAGGCATTAAAGCGAGGGCGATATTTGCATTGTCCAGCGAGAGCATATTTTTTTCTTTTGCCCAAGCGGGATTGCTGAGGGTTACGTTTTTTAACTCAAGGCCAAGATCAGGCCAGAACATGAAATTTACATCGTTGAAGCTCATGTCGCGTCCGGTGAGTTGTTTTACATGTCTCCCTGCTTCCGCTGCGATTTTTTCCACGGGAACAAGCTTAGGAAGAAAGATTATGATTGCGATGTCTAGCGCGAGAAAAATTAGTAAACCTATAAGCAGTTTTTTCATTTTCTTTCTCTCTTTAATTTTGGTAGTGTCTCAGTTTGAATATGACAATCTTGTTTTCTTGATCTTGTAAATGTCGATCATTTGAATAAGGTCTTCCATGCTCCACAATGTATCAGAAACGCCGGATGCCATTGCAGGGGACATTTTCAAAGTTTTATGTATCCGTACAAAGTTATACCAGACGAAATAAAGAGCAAGCGCATAACAATGATTTTCAACATTTTTTGAAAAACCGTTTGTTAAACGTGTAAACCTACGCATAGACATTCTCATAGTGAGATTTTGACGCTCTACATGTGATGTGCTGATATGTGATAAATTTGGTTTTTCTGAAATTTTTGTTTTTCTAATCCCTACACATTCCGCAGGACTATAGCGTTTTTGACCTTCGTCAACATTTCCGTATAATTTAACCATCATGGCATAATCAATGTTATCACCAAAAGCACCTTCAATAGCTTCTAAGTAAGCTTTGTGACCGTCAGTAGTTAATTGAACTCGATTAGCAAGACGACCTTTCAGATCAGCTATAAAGTCCAATGCTGTGTCAGAATCTCTACCACCAACAAACCATGATAAGATCATTTTACTTTTGCTTTCAATCGCAGTCCATGTCCATAAATTACCGGCTTGTCCTTCTTTACCATTCGGTACGTTCTTTTGTTTTGAATAGCAGAACGACCAGATTTCATCACATTGTACGCGTTCAGCTTTTACATTACGAACAGTCTCATTGTGGAAGGCTTCGCAAGCCTCACCTGCGTCTTCCAGCAGTTTGGAAACGGTATTGATTGATACCCCGACAACCCTTGAAATGGAGCGCATAGAAGAACCTTCGCACAACATGTGCAGGATTTGGATACGTTTTTGTGTAGGTAACTTGTTCATACCTCATTATATACATGAGGTAATTCAGGATAGCAAGCATTATTTTCAGTTTATTTTTGATAGAGCATTTGTAACTATTTTCTTATCAGTGTTGCTCAATGCATCTGTCGTTTTCACGAATTTTAACAAACGCGCTGCAATTTTTTTATCTAAACGACCAATTTTTTTCACTTTATATAATTTAAGCTGACGCTTGTTTGCTAAAATTAATTGAGAACAACTTATTATACTTTTTCCAGTTTTAGAAGGAGGTAAACAAGGAATTTCTGTATCTGAGACAATGAAATCTGCTGCAAAACCATTATTTGAATTTAAATATAAAAACTTAGCAGCATCATCATTAATGATCTTCAATACACATAAATGATACTTCGGATATCCAGCATGTGGAGAATAAAAGTAAAGTATATCGCCAATATCAAAGAGCATTTAGGTTTGCCTGTTATCTATGCTTGGAGGCAAATTCTACCACTTCCGCAGTCTCATAATTTGGAGAATCAAACAACATCCCATAACTCATCAAAGGACTTCCTGACAGCCCTCGTGGATTTGCTTCGATGTATGCTGCATCTTCATGTGTAAGTTTTCTGATTTGTTGAAATGAGAGGTTTTTAATAACGCCAAAAGCACCTCTAAGGTGTTCTTTGTCGCTTTCTGAAAGCGATTTAAAAGTGCAGTTTGCACTTGATTTGAGAGAGAAAACGAAAGTCTTTCCTGTGGAAGGTTTACGTGTCCACTTCAGGTTTTTAATACCATATTTTTTAAGTTTTGATTGGTCTTCCTTTAAAAAATTATATGTCAACGATGGTACAGGCCCAAATTTCATGGCGTGATAGTTATCAAATGTTATTGGTCTTCCATATTTATTTAAATGCTTCTTGTCTGCTAAAAATATTGTTTTGACAATATCGTACTGATCTACGCTTTTGCTACGTTCCCGCGCCTCCGCGATTACAAAACAAATCGTATCCAAAATCTTATTAACATTTGGCTCCAAATTCACTCGTGGAGACTTTGGGGGTTCTAAAGGGCTATGCATCTTTCCATCTTTCTTTAGCTGCCTTTTTGGCAATCTCAGAACGTCTTTCTTTAGTTAGCGATTCCGCTCTGGCTTTTGCTCCTGCTTTTCCACTTTTTGTTCTACCAGAACAGGGTTTTGTTGTATCCTCAACCTCACCCGTTGCAATCATACCCACCATAATTGCGCATCCTATTGAATCTGCTGGTCTTTTCTGTCCTTGTGGACATGTAGGCATGGATATTCCTTTTGACCTTAAGTTTTCTATCTTTTTTTAACCATACCATACTTACTGATTCGCGAACACATTAAAAAATATATTTGTCAAGAAAAAACGGTTTTTCATATCGAAACTGAGACACTACCTTAATTTTACAGGAATTGTTATACACAAGACCTTATGATATTTTAAGGATTCCCAAAAGGAAAAAACTATAACTTTCTTGTATTTCCATGTCGAAGGAAAGTGTCATTATTATCCGAAATTATAGTAAAATCTGTCGCTAACCCGCTATTTCCGGTGTAGGATCGGCGAGTGCAGTTTTTACGTGCTTTCCAGTAGGCAGTTTTTCCGGAAGTAGTACCGTCACTATCGTTCCGATTCCGACTTTGCTTTCGAGTTTCAATGTTCCGCCATGCAGTTCGATCAGATTCTTGGTAATTGCAAGTCCAAGACCGGAGCCTTCGCGCTTGCGGGTCATTGCGCTATCGACCTGCTCAAATGGCAGGGTGACGATGTCTATTTTGCTCTTCGGAATGCCTACACCAGTATCCTGCACGACAATTTCTACGCCGTCTGGAGCATATCGGCATCCTATATCTACGAAGCCTTCATTGGGAGTGAACTTGATAGCGTTAGACATCAGGTTCAGCAGTATTTGCATTAGAGCGCGACGATCTGCGAAGATTTGGACATCATCGAAAATGTCGTTGGTTATTAAACGTACCTGTGATTCATGCGCCCGACCTTCGACCATGTGCACTGCCAGACGGACGAGCTTTCCGACGTTGATCTTCTCGACATAAAGTTCGTACTTGCCGATTTCTATTTTCGACATATCTAGGATGTCGTTGATTAAATCCAGTAGATGCTTGCCGCTTTCATTTATGCCGCTGATGTAATCGAGATAGCGGGCATTGCCTACAGGCCCTAGAAGCTGGTGTTGGATCATTTCGGAAAAGCCGATAATAGCATTTAGCGGTGTGCGGAGTTCATGACTCATGTTGGCGAGGAATCGCGTTTTGGAAGCATAAGCCGTTTCCGCTGCCTCCTTCGCTTCATGCATGGCGCGTTCGTGGAGCGTGCGTTCTGTGATGTCATGCATTATGCCGAACAAAACTTCCACCTTTCCCGTTTTAGAGGAAAGTTTGAAGCGACCTTCGCAACGGATATAGCGTATTTCTCCATTTGGGTGTCGAAGTCTGAACTCAAGCTCGTAATCTTTTTTGTGTGCAAGGGCGTGTCGAAACGCTTTGTAAGTTCTTTTCAAGTCGTTTTTCAGTATCAGGCCGCCGATGCTGTCCACCGTCGGGGAAAACTTTTCTTTTTTCACCCCGAAGATGGAATAAATCTGATCTGACCATTCTATTACGCGCTGATCGACTTCCCAGTACCAGTGCCCCATGTGTCCGATTTTCTGCGCTTCGGATAACTGTTCCTCGCGACGCTCCAGTTCGGTCTCGTGTTGCTTGATGTTCGTTATGTCGCGTCCAATGATGTATATATGGTCTCCATCCGTCTTGTGTGTCCATTTCATCCAGCGGACGCTGCCGCTCTTGCAGCGCACGCGGCTTTCAAAGTTGACCCATGCTTCCTGATCCCGTGATGCTTGTAGCATCTTCTGTGTGGCTGCTTGTGCGATCTCCCTGTCTTCTGGATGGATGATTTCGATAAACGGCAGGAGCTTCAATTCGGTGTCAGGGTAGCCGAGTACGCGACTGACAGCCGGATTGACGCGCACGAAGGAACCATCGCGATGATACACCCCTAGCAGGTCGTTGGTGAGACTGAAAAAATGCGAAAGCTCGCCATCGTCCTTTGAAATATAATTGAAATCCGGTGTTTTCGTGGCCTCGTTTTCTATGGTTTTTTTTTGGTTATCTACTATGAAGGTAGCAAAGTCATGTGCTGCCCGATTGAAGTCACCGTTTTTTCGTCGCTGCAACTTTCTATCCGGGTCCAGCCAGACGACTGCGTACTTTCTGTCGTTCGGAGAGTTGACTCGGTCGATACGTGCTTGCATTAGTAGCGGATCGCGTTCATGCCGTAGCAGGGCGACCTCATAAAATCCCGATGGAATATCTGAAAAGGAAAATGGCTTGTGATGGCTATCGTTGCTGGAAACAACGCTGAGTATCTCGCTGGCTGGTTTTGTGTTCAGAAAAGCAGCATTTACCCCAAGTGCCCAGCCGATGGCAGGACTGGTAAAAACTAGATTTCCGTTTTCATCTACGACACAACGCATTCTGTCGTGATCGGTTTCCGATTGTATTGAACGGTGTCTGGTTGGCATATAGTCAGCCCTCCTTATATATTTTAAACATAATCTAAAATAATGCATCTGAACAGGAGGTATTGATAATGGATAGTTGGAATTTCATCCACGATTTCTGTGGACAACTCTGGGGAGGAATCTGATGAATTTCCTGATTTGTGACTATAGGCGTGTTTTTTATCAACGCTGCCTAAAAAAGAAGCATATATTAAGTGTATGATATTAATGGATATTTTAAAATTTTTGAAATGTGCGAGCGAATCGTGAAGCAAAACTTAATTTTGCGAGTCAATAGGTGATAACTTTATTTTTTAGTTTTTTCAAGGAGTCAATTGAATCAAGTAATTAGATAAACATTTTTACCCAAAGACTCTGATTAGATAGCAAAAAAGCGGTCAGTAAAATTGTTATGCCAATAGATGGTTTATGAATCTCAGTATCTGCTCATTTTGTCCATTATGCCTGAAGCGTTTCTTCTCCCTCTCCCCTTGCGTGGTTGTGGTGCGTGGCGACAAAAAGATAAAGGCTTTCCCTTTGTTGTCATGCTGGACGTGTTCCAGCATCTAAAAGGCTGTCCGGCCGTCATTGTGATTCTCTTTTCATCATAAGACGTGCAGACGCGCTTTTAGACCCCTGAACGAGTCGGGGGTTATGCGGCATGGCGTAAAGAAAAGCTCTATCAATAAATTCAGGAATGACTATAGGTTAGGCTAATAAAAAAGCTGGGCTTTAACATCCGGCT
>JAGLRU010000434.1 GCA_023136145.1 Alphaproteobacteria bacterium | reverse complement strand
GCAGTACTAACGGGATATCAGGTGGCACTGGTGGCTCCAACGACACTACTGGCGCGACAACACTACCAGACGTTTATCAACCGCTTCCACGGCTTTCCCGTCAGGATCGGACTGCTATCGCGTTTCGTTTCAGCCAATGACGCAGACCGTACCCGTGAGGAATTGGAAAAAGGCTCTCTTGACATCATCATCGGCACCCATGCGCTGCTCGGCAAAAAAATTCGCTTTAACAACCTTTCATTGCTAATTGTCGATGAGGAACAGAAATTCGGTGTTAAACAGAAGGAACGCCTGAAGCAGATGAAGGAGAACGTACACGTTCTGACTCTCACCGCCACCCCCATTCCGCGCACGTTGCAAATGGCACTTTCCGGCGTAAGGGAGTTGAGTCTTATCGCGACCGCTCCGATTGACCGCCTCGCAGTCAAAACCTTCGTACTTCCTTATGATCCTGTCGTTATTCGCGATGCGCTAATGCGCGAACATTATCGAGGTGGGCAATCTTTCTACGTCTGCCCACGCGTTGCCGATATGGAGGAACTCGAAAAAGACCTCCGCGTGCTAGTTCCGGAACTTAAGATCGCCGTTGCTCATGGACGAATGAGCGCGAACGAAATCGAGGAAAAGATGTCGGCCTTCTACGAAGGTGCGTTTGACGTTCTACTATCCACCAACATCGTCGAATCCGGACTGGATATTCCAAACGCGAATACAATGATTATTCACCGCGCAGAAATGTTCGGCCTTTCCCAGCTCTATCAATTGCGTGGACGCATTGGACGAGCCAAGCAACGCGCCTACGCATATCTGACGTTCGCTCCGCAGAAAAAAATAACCAAATCGGCAGAATTGCGGCTTCACGCCATTGAACAACTAGACACCCTCGGCGCGGGATTCCAACTCGCCAGCCACGATCTGGACATACGCGGCGCAGGAAATCTACTCGGTGAAGAACAATCAGGACACATCCGCGAAATAGGTGTCGAGCTTTACCAGCAGATGCTGGAGGAAGCCGTCGCCGTCGCACGCGAAGGCGGAGAAACAGCACAGCTAGTAGAACACTGGTCGCCTAATATCAACCTCGGGATGCCAGTTTTGATACCGGACACCTATATCCCCGATTTGAATTTACGCCTGTCCATCTACCGCCGCATCGCCGGACTTGCCGATCATCAGGAAATAGAAGATTTCGCAGCGGAACTAATAGACCGCTTTGGCTCTCTGCCGGACGATGTCGAAAACCTTTTGAAACTCGTCGAGATCAAGCAGCTTTGCCGTCAAGCTGGAATCGAGAAACTCGACGCTGGGCCGAAAGGCGCAGTGCTGTCATTCCGCCAATCCACAACGATAGACATTTCAAAACTGGTGCAATATATCAGCAATCATACTGGAATCGTCAGTCTCCGCCCCGAAGATCAAAAACTGGTCTATATGAAGGCATGGAAAGACCTAAGACAACGCCTGCGCGGAGCACAGAGGATTTTAAGAGAACTGACTGAGTTACTGTAGGCCACTTCTAAAAACCACCTTTTGCGTTAATCAGTTCCGAAGTACGGATAAAAGTGAGCATCAGCACACGCCAATCACCGGATAATATAGTCATTTCCCCTTATCCATAGAAGCTTTGTAGTTATTGAGAAACCCCTTAAACATATCAACTTCTCCCGCAATTTTAAGCATTGTCTCGCGATCTGCAAGCGCAGAAGCTCCTCCATCACGAGTCACAACGCCAAAAGTCGCGGACAGCTTCATCCCCGTCATAGCAGCTTCATATTTATCTTTGAGTTCTTTCAGCCTGTCCGAATTGCCAGCCAGTTTTCTAGCAACGGCGGCGTTCACCACAAGTGAAGCCTCATCTTCACTAAGAGATTTTCCGGCATCCGGCAACAAATCCTCGATAGCCTCTGCCGCTTCTTTCCATTTTTGTGCACGCCACAGCACATTCGCCTTCAACTTTCGGGCATTTCTGGAATCCATAGTGCTTAAAGTGCCAATCGCAGCAGCAGTCTGGTTCAACTGCGATTGGGCGCGAGCCTTGAGAAGAATGCGTTCCTCGCGCATTTTTTCCGTCAAGCCTCTTCTTTCCGTTACCTTTAAAGCTTCAAGTGATTGTGAAGGGTGGGCATCCAGAAGGTATACAGCCGCCAGCTTCGCACCAACGGCAGCAATTTTACCGTCCGGTATCCCGATCCTTATCTGATCCTCTATTATCCACGATGCCCTCTCCAGAAGATCCATACTGATAAGACAGTCAGCAAAAGACAGACTGGCAACAACCCCTTCGGAACCGGATGGCAGAAGACTGCTGAACGCATCATAAACTGAAATGGCTTCAAGAGGAGAAATTCGGACAATCTGATTTCCCGCGAACAAATCTGAGAAAATCTTTTTCATGTCGTCCCTGATGGGAGTCGAATCGTCAAGAAGTCTGTCCGCCAACTCCGCAGCTTGTTTCATATCCTCCATCCCGGAGAGAATCTGGTTATCTTGCACCTTCAAGGAGCCGAGAGAACGTAAAATCTTCACCTCCAATCCGTCTCCTCGCCAAGCGAAACGAAGATTATCTATCTGATCGATAGCCTCCTTCAGCGTGATCTTCTTTTGCCTCAGATGCAGATGAGTGAGCGACAAGCTGGCCTTAGCGTGATAAAGGCGATTGAGGCCATCCGCCACTGGCTGCCAGATTTCCGCAGCCTGATCCGGCTCGCCTTCCTGCGAAAAAACCTCCCCCCTTAGATAATTGATGGCAGCCTGATATTGCGGCATCAAAGATTCCGACGTCATATTGATCGAGTCGAGCAGTTTTGTAGCCGTATCGGTATGGCCAAGACGCAGCGAAGATTCGGCCATATAAACAGTGAGAGGAATAGCGATATTCTCTGGATATTGCAGCAACAACCGATTGCTTTTCGGGAAAAATCGGTCAGCCATGTGCCATTGTTCCGATGCCGCAGCAGCGAACCCTATCCACAGTTGCGCTTCTGGATACTGCTGAAGCGACGAAAGAGATAAGTCCTGCAAGGCTTCCCTATAATAGCCAGCCATAGCGTTCGCCGCACCACGGAGAGCAATGAAATCCGGATTTTTCTCAACCTTCGGATTTTCTTTTCGCACCAATCCTAGAATACCCAATGTTTCCTGACCGAAATTATTGGAGAAACGAAGCCGCGCCATTTTCATCAGTAAGGCAACACGCTCTTCCGTTGTACTGGCAACAAGGATTTTTTCTTGGATTTCCCGCTTATTGTCCTCCATTTTTTTCAGTCCGCCTTGCCGCCAGTTAGGGAAATCGAACAAGCGATTGTTATCATCATCCGATGCCTCATCCACTTCACCGATCAGAACGGGAGTTCCCGTTCCCTCCGGCGTGACTGTCAGGCCATAAGGTGACATTAGAAGGACTACATCACTTGCCGGATTCACACGGAGGCCTTCCTTAAGCGGACGAACAACCATTCCCGCCTGCGCAGGAAGAATCTCAAAATCAGAAAAGCGACGACTTTCCCGGACAGCCTGACTTGGTCGGCTGACCGGAGTCACATAAAGCAAATCCCCGACATCCGGGTCTTCAAAAGCAATCGTGTCTCCGGCTCCTTTCATGGAAACCATGAATTTCGCCTTCCTGCTCGTCTCGTCGAACTCGACTTTTGCATGGGCAGACTGGGGAACATCCGTCGGCGGTTCCGTCAGCAATAATACTTCCCACAAAAAATTTTGTTTTTTAACGTGCGGGTAGAATTTCTTCAAAAAAGTATACCGATAAGCCTTGCCTCCATCAAATCTAAAGCCTTTTGGGCGTGCGATAAATTCCGCCATCGGCCCCCTGATAACGGGTGCAGAGCCACTTGCATCAGTTGAATTTGTCACAATCCACAGTGCATTAAAACGCTCAAACACGGCGAGACGCATCGGTGTCAGGGAGGACAGGGTGATCTCGGTTATCTCATCATCATCGTATTCATCATCATCGTCGTATTCTTCATCATCATCGTCAACAAAAGATTCGACGGCAGAAGCCTGCGGCGGCTGATACTGTTTCGCCTTTACGGCCTTCGAGAGTCTTTTCGGAGTAGATGCAGACTTAAGCGTAAGTGGTGGTTTCACGAGAGGTACGGGAACTGCCGCTGCAACAGATGGACGAGAGGAAGAAGTAGGTTTTCGTGCGGCAACAACAACAGGAAAAATATCCAAAACAATTTTCCTTTTCAGCCGAAAATGCTTGAACGTAGCACCAGCAGGAACACCAACATCAACTGCCAGAGCACCATCGCTGTTTCGCGAAGACGTGATTTTTTTAATCAGTGGAAAATCCGTATAGCCCACCGCAACACCAGCTTTAGTATCAAGCACAACGCGAACAACGTTGCCGGATTTCGTGACCTTGTATGCCATAAGCTTCGGGGATTCAAACACGATGCGCGTAAACTTGCTATGGACACCGAATTTGACAGGAATCGACGCAAGCTCCTCCACAGCAGAAGCAGGTAATCCCCACAACAGCAGCAGTACCATCAAAAAACACATTCCGATCTTTGTTATCAAAGACATCAGAACAAAATCCCCCAGCATCCAGAATACATGAAAAATTATTATAGGGCACTTCTAAAACCCCCGAAATTCTCCGACATCGTCATTCCTTTAATGCGCCGGAATCTAATTGTTTCAAAAACTTACAAGATCACGACTTTTATCGGGAATGAGTCCTGTTATCCAAATGAATTCAGAAAAACTGATGTCAAGATTCCCGTAAAACAGAAAAAGACAAAGAAATAACAGAACTGCCCCAAAAACGACTTCGGAATCAAACTACGAATTTCCTGCGCCATAACGCACCATTTAACCAAATAAGGATCACGCTGCTTAAGAACCTCATCATTTTTCGCAATATCTATAAAATTTAAAAAACTGACAAGACACCTCGGCGTAGCAATCAGACTCATAATGTCAAAAGGCCCCTTA
>JAGLRU010000433.1 GCA_023136145.1 Alphaproteobacteria bacterium | reverse complement strand
GCCATAGCAAAGACTGTACAAATTATCGGAAATCCATCCGCAAGGAAAAGATAGAGGAAGAATTTGAGGCACTATTGCTGAAATTGCGGCCTTCGCAGGAGCTTTTTTTCATAGCAGCGGAAACATTCACCGATCTTTGGAATATCCGTAAAGCCCGCATGCAGGAAGAAGCTGTTTCCATTAAAGGCGAGATTGGAACAATCGAGAAGAAAACACAGCAATTCCTGAACCGGATTGTGGAAGCGGACAGCACGCCTTTGATTACGGCTTATGAGAATCAGGTGCGAACACTGGAAGAACAACGGATTGCTTTGAAGGAAAAAGTCTCTAATTGTGGGCGTCCTTTACAATCGTTCGATCAAACATTTCGAACCGCTATGGAGTTTCTCGGAAATCCGCAGAAACTATGGGCTTCTGAACGTATGGAAGACAAAAAAGCCGTCCTCAGACTGGTTTTTGCAGACAAACTCCCATACTGCAAAGATGAAGGTTTTCGAACCGCCAAAACCACACTGCCCGTAACGCTTTTAGGGCAGTTGGGTGGTAACAGTTCAGAAATGGTGCTGTTGAGAGGATTCGAACCTCCGACCCCCGCATTACGAATGCGGTGCTCTACCAACTGAGCTACAACAGCATCGCCGCAGAATAGGGCAACTAGCTTATGTTTTCAAGTCCGCTGATTCTTCCTCGGAATCCTTGTAATCACAGCTATTTTCGGATGTTCAGTTGTCCCGATCTCCAAAAATAGCAGTGCCGATTCTTAGATGAGTTGCACCGTATCGAATCGCTGCATCGAAATCCGTGCTCATGCCCATACTAAGTTTTTTCAAGGAAAGTTCCCCTGCCAATTTATGCAACAAAGCAAAATGCAAGTCTGGGATTTCATGAACAGGAGGAATGCACATCAACCCATCAATATGAAGTGTTGTCTGTTCTCTGCAAAAACGGAAAAGCTCTCCAAGCTTATCTGTAGAAACACCCCCTTTCTGCTCTTCGCCGCCGGTATTCACCTGAATAAAGCAAGACAAGGAGCGTTTCTGCTTATCCATCTCGTTGTTGATTTCTTTAGCAAGCCGAACACTGTCCACAGTTTCAATCACGTCAAAAATCCTGACCGCTTCCCTGACCTTGTTGGTTTGAAGGTGACCTATAAAATGCAGTTCGATGTCCTTATATTCTTCACGTAGAGGTGGAAATTTCTCCGCCGCTTCCTGCACGCGATTTTCGCCAAACACTCGCTGCCCTTGATCCAGCAGAAGTCGGATTTTTTCCATCGGCTGAAATTTGCTGACTGCCACCAACGTCACCGACGCAGGGTCGCGCCCTGTTTTTTTACAGACTGAATGGATCAGCGATTTTGTTTCTACGAGGCTCATCAACTTCCAGAAAGAATAAAGGCGGTGGGGGCGCGGTCAACCACTACTGTCTTGCCGGACTGGATTTCCAACACAGCAAGGCCGCGCTCTGAAAGGCCGTCGGTGCGGAAACGAAAGATGCCATCAATGCCCGAAAAGCCACGTTGGTTCGCTAAAGTGTTACGGTCATATGGGGATAAGCCGGAATTTTGTCTTGATCTCGCAAGCACAGCAGCGAGCGCGGTTGCATCATAAGCGAGCGATGAAAGACGCAACGGCTGCTCGCCGTAATTCTTCCGAAAGCGTCTTTCAAAACCCTTGCGCATACGGGGATCGGGAGCAGCAAACCATCCACCGAACAGGGCGGGATCTCTCGTCAATACAGCATCGTCCCATAGACCAGTGCCGAGGAATTTTACCTTTGTCTGATCGATGCCGCTGGTTTCTAGGATTGTGGCCAAAGTTCGCAAGCCTTCACTGCCGAGTGGCAACATCAGCATATCGAAATTAAGCTGGTTAATAGCGGAGAAATCTTGACTATCATCAGCAAACTCCTGCACCAGAGCCAGAAGGTCTGTCTGTCCAGATGGATAGCGTCTGACATGTGTGATTGAAACACCGATCCTTTGCAATGTACGAATGACAACATCGCAATATTCAGTTTCTGGAGCATAAATTGACAGCTTCGAATACCCTTGGCTTTGGGCATATCTCGTTACACGCGCCACCTGTGTGAAGGGAAGGAAGCCCATGATATAAGTGTTGCCGTCTGCAAGTGTCCAGTCTGTGGTGAAGGAAATAACTGGCGTTCCCGAAGCTCTAACAACAGGCTTGACCGCTTTCAAGTCTTCCGCAAAAATCGGGCCTAAAATAAGGTTGTCATTGTTCTGTACTGCGGCTTTCGCAGCGGCTGCTGCTCCCTCAGCGGTGCTTTTAGTGTCGCGTGGAATCATTCTAAAACCAGTGCTGCCTACATCAAACAAAGCCATCTGAGCCGCTTTCAGCATAGATTGCCCAAGTTCCGATTTTTTTCCACTGAGAGGAAGAAGCAGGGAAATAGTCACTCCTCCGTCAAGAGAAATCACACGTGCAACATCCACTGGCTGCGGAGTGGTGGCAAAAATACCGCTCGGACGACGTACCTGCTCTTCTTGAACAGGTGGCTGCGGAGATAAAACAACCTCCCGCTTCGTTAAAATCCGACGCTGATCCGGAGTTTGCCAACCAATGTCGGGGGCAGCGGAAGGATTGTTCACACCGCCACTAAAGTCTGTAGCAGATTCCCAAGGCAGATTATAACTCCCCCAAGGCAGGTTACCACCACCGCAGCCACTAAGTAAGAAGATGGTAGAAAGCACTAATAAAATTCGAAAATTTGCGTATACTCTCGACAAGGCAATAACTCCATTGGATGCAAATATGGACAGAGCAGCTTCAAACATAGATTCGAATCTACCCTCAGGTTTATATATTATAGCCACGCCGATTGGCAATATGGAGGATATAACGTTGCGTGCGCTCGAAATATTAAGAAAAATTGATATTTTAGCCTGCGAGGATACGCGCGTGACTGGCAAGCTAACGACGGTTTATGACCTTCCGGTACGAAAAATCCCCTATCATGATCATAATGCGGAGGAGATGCGTCCCCGACTTATAGCTATGCTAAAAGAAGGAAAGCGAGTTGGACTAATTTCTGATGCGGGGATGCCGCTGATTTCCGATCCGGGCTATAAACTGGTGGAACAATGCGCTGCGGAAAATATTCCCATGACTTGTATCCCGGGGGCAACAGCGTCCATAACGGCTTTGGTGCTGTCAGGACTGGCAACTGATAAATTTATGTTTGTCGGATTTCTGTCATCCAAAACATCCGCGCGACGGACGGCACTCTCGGAAATCAAGTCAGTACCTACTACTCTTATTTTCTACGAGACCTCCCCTCGCCTGACCAAAAGCCTTGATGATATGTTGGCAATACTGGGAGACCGTCCAGCCGCCGTTGCGCGAGAGCTAACCAAAAAATTCGAGGAAGTAAAGCGTGGTTCGCTTTCTAAGCTTGTAAAGCACTATAAAACACACGGTAATCCCAAAGGTGAGATTGTTATTGTGGTGAGTGCTGCGTGCGCGGATCAGGCGGAAATCTGGACGAAGGAAAAGACTGACAAGCTCCTTCTCGATATGATTGATAAGCATGGCATGAGTGTCAGGGATGCTTCGGCCTTCATCGCAGCAAAATCAGGAATCAAAAAGAGGGATGTTTATCAGAGAGCCTTGATCTTGCAACAAAGGAAGAGATAGCAAAATTATCACTAACGCTATTGTGAATTAGGAATGGGACTGTCTTATATAATTAGCCTGCAAGTTATTTAACTCATTGTTTCAATTGGAGTAATTGATCCTATATTAAAGGGCTATATTAATCTAGAGCCTAAACAATTATTGATAGTCATGAATAATCTCATCCAAAATTTGCGCACAGGTGCGCGTCAGTTGCTGGCACAATCGATTGAAGCCGAAGTTTCTGCGCATCTTGAAGCGTATGAGTAAGATCATCTTTCCGATGGTCGCAAAGCTGTAGTGCGCATGGATGAAAATCAGGGGCTTTGATCAGCTCAAAAATGTCATCTACGGCGTGAATTTTGTAGACGGCATCGCACAAGATGCACTACAACAAAAATCAGTAAGGTGCGCTATCTGATCTCACCCATACACCGCTTTCGGCTATAGCTCTACACTAATTCCGAGAAGGGCATGGTTTCTTTCAATATCAAGACGGTGCAAGATAATGTCCTCTTCAACACCTATCCCTTTCAAAAGACTTCCGGCGATCTGAAGGCTTGTTTCAACCGTTTCAGTGATAACGACCGAAGCTCCCACACTGTACAATCGCCGCGCCACATGAATATCAAAAGCACGCGCAAAAATTAAAATATCTGGCCAGAACCGGCGGATATTTTTTATAGCCCGTACCGTCGTAATGGAGTCATCCATCGTAAGAACAATGGCAAGTGCATTCTCTGGATGAAAGATTCTAAGCAACTCATATCTGCTGGCATCCCCGTAAGAAACGACTTTTCCCGCTTTTCTTTTTTTCATCACAACAGCCGCATCATTATCAATGACAATGTATGGGGTTGATTCAGCATCTAATACCCGCGTGATAGTATCTCCAACTCGTCCAAGACCAGCAACGATAACATGTCCCTGCAAATCGGAAACATCTGCCGATCCCGTTTTTTTATATGGCCACCTCTCCTTCTTCTCCTGATACTCTCTTACTCTCCGAGCTAAATAAGCCATTCCCGGAGTCAGCATCATAGAAAGGCTTGTCACTATAAGCGCGAAATTCCCAGTTGCAGGAGACAACAGCTCCATCGCCATAGCACCGCCCACGATAACAAAAGCAAATTCCCCAGCTTGTCCTAGAAGCAGCCCCGCTTCCAGAGCAAAGCCCCAAGAAAGACCGAAGAGCCGAGCAAGCGGAGTTATGATTGCTGCTTTAAGTAAAGTAAGGCTGAAAACGAAAAAGAAAATCCAAAAAACATTTTCCTCAACAAGCCGAATATCCAATTCCATACCAACAGTCATAAAGAAAAGCCCTAGAAGCAACCCCTTAAACGGCTCTATATTCACTTCTATAGCGTGTCGGTATGGCGTTTCAGCAAGGAGCAACCCTGCCAGAAAAGCACCAAGAGCCATCGAAAGACCAGCCATCCCTGTCACAGCAGCAGTCACAATTACCGTCAGGAGAGTTATCGCCATAAAAGGTTCCGCACCTACCGCTGCGCCCGCAATACGAAACAATGGACATAGGATAAAACGTCCCACAAGCAAAATAAAAGCGATAACCCCTACCGCCCTTCCGAGAGCTATAAGAACGGCGGCACTAATTCCATCTACCGCTCCGGCTCCAAATATACCCAAAAGAATAAGAATCGGGACAACCGCCAAATCCTGAAATAACAAGATAGAAAAGCAGGAGCGTCCAAAAGGTGTAGCCAGTTTACGGCGATCCATCAAAATCTGCATAACGATAGCTGTCGAGGAAAGAGCTAAAGCGGATGCCAAGATGATCGAAGCAATTGCATCATTGCCAAGAATCCATGCAATAAATCCGAGAACGACAATGGTCAGCATTACTTGAAGCATCCCAAGACCAAACACAATTCTGCGCAAGTCCCATAACTTCTTGGTCGACAGCTCAAGCCCAATCATAAACATAAGGAAAACCACGCCGAAGTTAGCCAGTTCCGCCACTTGCTTCGGATTGCTGATGACGAAGTGCTGGAGAATACCCGTATTAGACGATGGGAAGGAACCAAGCCCGTAAGGTCCAACGATAAATCCGGCAATAAGATAACCAAGCACCGGACTGATACGCAGACGAGTAAAAATAGGAACGATCACCCCGGCTGCTGCCAGAATGATAACAATCTCCTTCAGATAAGAAACTGCGTGTAAGTCCTCCATTTAATCTTCTTGTCCTGTTTCAGCATCGTACCTAAAAGCCTAAATAAAAGCATCATGCAGAAATCCACGCCCTAGTCGATCTTCGCACCAAGCCTGTTCATAAGCGCTGCGAAATCCGGAAAACTGGTGGCGATAGTTTTTGCATCATCAACAGCGACTGGAGATCGACTAGAGAGACCCATAATCAAAAAACTCATGGCAATGCGATGGTCAAAACCAGTTTCAATAGTGCAACCACCTTCCACACTGTGACCTGAACCATGCACAATCAAACTATCCTTGCCCATTTCCGCCTTGACTCCCGTCGCCTCAAGCCCTTTGGCAATAGCAGCTAAACGGTCGCTTTCCTTGACCCGAAGTTCGGACAGATCCGTCATCACGGTATCACCATCAGCGAATGCTGCGGCGACAGAGAGAATCGGAAACTCGTCAATCATTGACGGTACACGCTTTGGTGGAACCCTTACGCCTTTCAAAACGCTAGACTTAACGCGAATATCCGCCACCGGTTCTCCATGTTTGTCAGAGGCATTCTCAAAAACGATATTCGCGCCCATTTCGATCAGAGTATCGTAAATTCCAGTACGGAGCGGATTCATCAAAACATTTGGAATGACTATATCAGAATCCTCCGTGATAAGTGCAGCAACGGTGAGAAATGCCGCAGAGCTAGGATCAGATGGAACGACGACATTACGTCCGGTCAACACTTGCCCCCCCTCCAGCGTCACAGAATTTGATCCATCCGACTGTGTTTCAGAGAAAACTTTTGCTCCGAAAAACTCCAGCATTCGTTCGGTATGATCCCGCGTCGGTTGAGGCTCCACTACCGTTGTTTTTCCGTTTGCGTGTAACCCTGCCAATAAAATAGAAGACTTAACCTGCGCAGAAGCAACAGGCATAAGATAATGAATGGGTCTAAGCGAAGAAGAGCCAGTAATACGCAAAGGCAGCCTGTCTTCAACACTCATTTCAAACTTCGCACCCATCTGCTTTAACGGCTTAATAACGCGCTCCATCGGGCGGCGACGAAGGGAATCATCTCCTGTGAAAGAAGCACTGATAGGGTATCCCGCGACCAGCCCCATCAGCAAACGAGCAGACGTTCCGCTGTTGCCGAGATCAAGGACAGACTCAGGCGTATGGAGTGGATTTTCTCCCATTCCTTGAATACGCCAGACATCGTTTTTTGAATTTAGCAATGCTATGGAAACACCCATCGCCCTAAGTGCATCAGCAGTCCTGAAAACATCCTCTCCTTCCAGAATACCAGTTACTGTAGTTTCACCAGAAGCCAGCGCACCGAACATCAAGGCACGATGAGAGATAGATTTATCCCCAGGCACTAAAGCCAACCCCTTCAAATTATTAATTTTCTTTGAAACAAGACCTGTCATAAGGGGAAGTCTAAGGTCAAAAATCATAAATGTCATGGACTTTAACGACAACAAAAAAACTTATTGCTAATTTCTATAACACTGTGTACTAGTTATATTGAAAATCAATGATTCGACTTTTGTTTAACTTTGAATAACTGAATTCGTTAAGAATCAGTATAAAATCATTAAATATATATTAAATTTAAGTTATAAAAGCAGGTGAAAGCATGAAAAAACATCAAGCAAATAAATCCAAAATTTTTCAAAACCCCACTTCTAGAAAATTTTTCGGAGAACAATTCCGTAAACATTTGCTGGCAACAACGGTAATGACCGTTGCAAGTGTTTTGGTGTCGTCCACTGCTTTTGCTGTACCAACTGCTTATGAAACTCCTACGGGATTCGATCTTCAGGCTGGAGATGTAACGGATCCTGTTTTGTCTGGTTATAACGACAGAAACATGAATCTTACTCAGGATTCAGACAGAGCCGTTATCGACTGGGATACTTTCAATATTGGTAAGAGGGCTTCTGTCAATTTTGATCAGACACAAGGGACAAACTCGCTCGTTGTAAATCGCGTAGATTCCAACGGAGGCGTAGCGAAGATTTACGGTAAATTGAAGGCTCAAGGCAGAGTTATGATTCTTGACCAGAACGGCGTGTTCTTTGGCAAGACTGCGAGAATTGACGTGGGCGGCATCATTGCTTCAACTGGTAGCCTTGCAAATACAGACATGGAGGCTTTCGTCAACAGCAATGGTTCCTTCGACCTTAACGTTCCCGATAATACAGCATCCGTTAGAAATAACGCAGATTTCACCGTAGCAGAAAGCGGACTTGTCGCTTTTGTCGCGCCTTATGTTGTCAACAAAGGCACAATCACTGCGACACTGGGTAAGGTCACGCTGGCCTCTGGTAAAAAAGTTACTGTTGACCTAACGGGTGATGAATTAATTTCAATCGCAGTCGGAGACGATGGCAAACTCAGCAAGGCACTGATTAAACATAGCGGAAAAATATATGCAAACGGCGGACGGGTGACGCTTTCGACAAGCGCAGCTGCAGGTCTTGTGGACAATATTATCAATATGAGCGGCACCATTCAGGCAGACAAGTTTGAGACTCACGATGGCAAAATTATCCTCTCCGGCGGTGAACACGGCACAGTAAAAATATCCGGTACTCTGACAGCCAGAAACAATTCATCTGCACCAAGCCTTGATAATCCTGATATTGATGTTAGCGGTAAAAATATCAATGTCACCGACTCTGCCCTCTTGAATGCTTCCGCCAAAGGTGACGAAGGTAACGGCTGCTATCACGGAAACGGCTGCTATTACGGCAATAACGGCTGGCACGGATACGGCGGTTATCACGGAAACAACGGCTATCATGGTAACGGTGGCTATCACGGCAACAACGGCTATCATGGCAACAACGGCTATCATGGTAACGGTGGCTATCACAGCAATAACGGCTGGCATGGATACAACGGCTATCATGGCAATAACGGTTGGCACGGCAACGGAGGCTATCATGGAAACGACGGCTCTCATGGAAACGGAGGCACGGTCAAAATCGTTGCGACGGGTGATATGGTTTTTGCCGGAAAGATTAATGTCAGCGGCGGTGACGATAGCGGCAACGGCGGTCTCGCTGAGGTTTCCGGAAGCACCATCCACTATACAGGACGTGTCGATGCCACAGCACCCAACGGAACTTTAGGTACTCTGACGCTTGATCCGGCAACATTCACCATCGGCATGGGTGGTTATATCACTGGGTCGGTTCTAGCAACCCAGCTTAATTTTTCCAACGTTGATATCTTAGCTGGAAATAATATTGAGTTGATCAGTGCCGTTGATCTTCATAACTGGACGGTCGGTTCGACCCTGTCTTTAAATGCACCAACGCTTGACCTCGTTCACAAATTGACGATTGGAACTACAGGAAATCTGGCACTTAATGCCACCACCATCAATCTAAACAACCAGATCGTAGATTTTGACGGAAGTATCCTTGATAATTCTCCGCGTATCACCAGCAATGCAAGTACAGTAAACATACTCAGCAACAAAGCTCGCATTCAGCAAGGCATTGATCTCGCGGACACAGACGCAACAATTCACGTCGCAGGAGGATGGTGGAATACTTACAAAGAAAACATCACCGTCTATAAATCCCTCGACCTCCTAGGCGACTACAATACCTTCACTCCACGCCTGAAGGGAACAACAGAAGACGGTACCGTTGTTCTGGTTACGGCAGACAATGTTACGGTTGATGGCTTTAATATTCTTGGCACCACAAAATTTCTAAGTAAGCTTAGCGACTACGGCATCCGCGCCGATGGCGTAAACAACCTCACTGCTTCCAATAACACCATTCGTTTTTTCGATAAAAACAGTGTCCGTGTTGAGAACAGCAACGGCGTGATCATCACCGACAACACAGTTTCCATTACTGGACAAGACGGCATCCATGTAGAAGAAAGTGGCGATGTCAGTATTTCCGGCAATAATATCTGCTTTATCGGAGACGATGGCATTCATGTCAAGAACAGTACCGGCGTAAGCATCATCACCGACAATACAGTTTACTTTACTGGACAAGATGGCATCCGCGTCGATGACACATCTAATGTCAACATCAGTGGCAACCATGTAAGTTTTACAAAAGATGATGGCATCCGTGTTAAGAACGGCAGCCATGTTAGCATTGCTGGCAATGATGTACACTTTATCAGCAACGATGGCATTCATGTCGAGGGCATCGACAATGACATCAACATTTCCGGCAATAATGTTAGCCTTATTGAAGATGACGGCATCCATGTTGAGGACGGCGACTATGTTAGTATTTTCAACAATAATGTACGTTTAGTCAAAGACGATGGCATCCATGTCGAAAGAAGTAACAATGTTGATATTTCCAGCAATGATGTACGCAACATCGGCGACGATGGCATCCATGTCGAAGAAAGTAACAATGTCAGCATTTCCGGCAATGATATACAGGACATCGACGATAACGGCATCCGTTTTGATTTTGTCACTGATGGTATGATTGCAAACAACATAGTTAACAACGTCAACAATGGAATAAAGAATTTCAACGGTAATACCGTCAGCATTATTGACAATATCGTCAGCAATGGCTGTGGTATCGGCATCGGCGTTTATAACAGCAGCCATACAATAATTGCTAGCGATGCAGCAACTCAAACCGTTCATAATTTCTACAACGGCATCAAGGTTGAAGGCAGCTACGATACAGACATTATCGGCAATGTCCTGACTGCAATGAGAAATGACGGCATTCAGGTGCGGGACGGTGAGTATAACCCCGATCCTACCGATCTAGCAGCACATGACGGATTTAACACTAGAATCGTTGGCAACGTTGTTACCGGTGCTTATGGCGACGGCATCCAGATCGCTTACGGTCATGATGTCCTGATTGATAACAACACACTTGACGGCAATTACAACGGTATCCATCTGGGTAACGATGAATATGAAGAAAACAATGGATATAGAGGCTCCTTCGGCGAGACTGGCGGTTCAGACAATGTTGTAATCACCAACAATAATATCAGTAACAGCGTAAATGCGGGACTTTACGCGATGGCATCCGACAACGGAAGCATCGTTATTGCAGGTAATACTTTTACCGATAATCCCGTTGGGGCATGGATCGGCAGTGGTCTTATCGACCTGACAGGAGACAGAACACCGGAAACGCCCAATACCTTCACTGGCGGCGACACGGCTCTGCGCTTTGAACCTGCGTTCTCCGAAGAAACATCCTTCGCATATCTGCAACTGGTAAACGACACAATCGGCAATACACAGTTCACAGGGCAGAGTACGTACTATGTCGAGTTACTAAACGGCGCGTTCTTCGCTCCGGGCAATCCGACCTTTATC
>JAGLRU010000432.1 GCA_023136145.1 Alphaproteobacteria bacterium | reverse complement strand
ATTACAGCAATCTGCCCTTTCGGTTGTTACGTATTTACAGTTTTTTACTGATTGCCATTCCGTTAGCTATAGGCTGGTTTTACATGGAGCGTCACGGTACGCCGCATATTTTATACAAGTACAGTTATTACGGCAGCCGTACAAATCCGAATTATACGGACTGCACTTATTTCGGCATCAACGGTAAAAAGCATCGCTACGTTTACGACTGTCCCTTTTTCAAATTGATCAAGGAGTAGAAAATGTTATTTAGATTCTTTCTCATACGCCTCCAAAATAGTTTCCAATTGATCATCTATCGCTTTGCGGAAACGGTGCAATTGGCAAAACCATTTTACGACGGATTTTTTGGAAATGGGATATGTCGGCTGCATTTCAAACATAACAAGATCAAACATTACTTCAGCCAAAAGAGACCCCTGAATTCCTTCTCCGAATTCAAGGTCAGCCAAAGTTTCGGTCAACATATTCTCAGCTTTATCGCGCTGTGGATTATTCACAAGCATGGCAAAAGACATATTTTCATTGGAAGGTTTCTCAATTGTCATGTCGTTAACTTAGCACGTTAGCAACATTCTGACAAACAGAAGGAGCGTTTATCATGAGTCTTCTTGATTTATTCAACCGTAAAAACCCTAAGGGAATAGAAAATATTATAAATGATCCAATAGCCTTTAAGAACATTCGCATTATCGAAGAACGTAGTTTGAAACTACAGACGAAAATAAAAAAACATTGCAAGGATCATCGTATAAACTGGATTAATCGCGAAGCAAAAAAAATATTTCGAGAAAAAAATGAAACTTTTAAACACACACTAAAACCACCTTGGCAAGTCAATGACACGCCGGGTAATTATATCAAAGCTGCGAAAGAGCTGGTTGACCTACGCATTGAAGGCCGCTTAAAAAATATCGGTGTTATTAGCGGTCGTATGCAAGAAACTGTGATAAAGCAATCCGTCAGTACTCAGGAACGCAGGCAAGAGCTTCTTAACGAAGATATAAAACATATCAACAAATTGTCCATTCATAAACAGCGCGAAATCAGTGAAGATTTTGAAGAAAATAAAGCACGATGGGTTAAGGAAGCCAGAAAGAGCGGTGCAGAAAATCCTGAGGTGGAGGTCTATAGCCGTTATCGACAACGAATAAATAATATTAAATCGGAACAGGAATACTCAATCAAACAAGCCCACGAAAAACACTGCATTAATTATAATCCGCAAAATTTTCTCACCCAAAAATTTAACCACGAAATGTAGATAAAAAAGCGCCGGATTTTACTCCGGCACTTTCCCTGTTTTTTAGTGCTTGGAAGGGTTATATTTGATGTTAAAGATTCTCTATAAAGTGCGGTATCTGTCAGTTTGGGAGATAGAAAATTATGACAGCTTCACTAAAAAAAGAGCAAGAATCAGACTATCTTGCTCAAGGAAACAAATATCTGGAACAGGGAAGAATTTTCCTTGCGCTTGATGCTTTAAACAAAGCCGTTAAGGCTAATCCTCAATGTGCAAGTTCATATAATTCTCTGGCCGTAGTGCATATGAGAAAAAAAGACACTAATCGCGCAATAACGTTACTTGAAAAAGCAATAGAACTTGATCCCCAACATATAAAAGCCAACATGAATTTAGCAAGTATATGTAAAAAACAGGAGAGCTATAACCTTGCACTTAATGTTTTAAACAAAGCCATCAAGGTTAATCCTAAATGCGCCAATTCATACAATGCTCTGGCTGTAGTGCATATGGAGAAAAAAGACACTGATCATGCAATAAATTTGCTTAAAAAAGCAATAGAACTTGATCCCCAATATCTGAAAGCTTACATAAATTTGGCAATAATATATCAAAGACAGAAAAATGATGACCTTGCTATTAATTTTTTAAACAAAGCCCTCAAGATTAATCCTCAATCTGCAAAATCACATGCTGTTCTAGCCGTAGTATATATGGAGAAAAAAGACACTAATCACGCAATAACGTTACTTGAAAAAGCAATAGAACTTGATCCCCAATATCTAAATGCCTATATAAGTTTAGCGATGGCATATAAAGGACAAGAAAACTACAATCTTGCTATTTTATACCATAAAAAAGCTCTCAAACTTGATTTTATAGTTCCTCCAGTCTCTTTTGATTTAGCAAGCATCTATTTTGGAAAGATGCGCTATGATAAAGCCGTAAAAGTAATTTACCCGGCTATCTATCTTGCATTAAAAAACAAAGCTTATAAGCCCCTTATTTCTCACTTGTTTTATTTATTATGCTGCCTGTCCGTGTCTCTTATAAAAAAAACAAAAGTAAGGTGGGCTGGGATGTCTTCTTTTTTTGGCGATATATATTCAAGTAACAATCAAATAAAACCCGCCATGTTACATTATAAAATCGCGCTAAAAGTAAATCCTGAAAATTTTAACGCTTTATATAATCTGGGACTAATTTATGGCTATCATCTAGGAAAACATAATAAGGCTTTAGAGCTTTTTGCCTCTGCGTTAAAAATAACAAATAATTCAAAAAAGTTAGCTTTGGTTTACAAAGGCTTAGGTCTGACTTACAAAAACAAAACAGATTTATTTTATGAACAGGGAAAATATGAAGAGGCTGTTGAATCGTGCAAAAAAGCTATTCGCTATAATCCAAAAAATGCCCGTCTGTATGGTACATTAGGGTGTTTATATGGTAACTTGAAAGCTTATGACTTAGCTATGGAGTGTTTTGAAAAAGCTCTTGAATTTGCTGATGAAGACAAAGATAAAGAAAACTATCATTTCAGTATAGCTCTTACATACGCAAGCAAAGCAGATTTATTTTATGAGCAAGAAAAGTATGAAGAGGCTGTTGAAGCGTACAAAAAAGCTATCTGTTATAATCCAAAAAATGCAGATATTTATTATGATATAGGCTGTATATACAGAGACACTCTTAATAAACCTGAACAAGCTTTGGAATGCTTTAGAAAAGTACTTGAATTTGATCCAAAAAATACGAGTACTTATAATGACATGGGTTGCATATACGATGAAAATCTCAATAAACTTGAACAAGCTTTAGAATGTTTTAAAAAAGCGCTTGAATTTGCTGATAAAGATGAAGATAAAAAACTTTATCATTGCAATTTAGCTCTTACATATGGAAAACAAGGAAAAAGTTTTTGAACATTATAAAAAATCTTTGGATATTAATCCTGAATATGTCCCTTCTTTGGGTGGTTTAGGTTTATTTTATCATGACAGAAAAGAATATGATAAAGCTCTTAAATATTATGAGTTAGCATTAAAAATAGAACCGTTTAATAATATAGTCTTACAAAATGCAGGTATATCTTATGAAGAATTAGGTATGTATAACAAATCAGAGGATTGTTATTACAAAATTTTAAAAGATAATCCTTTGGACTTTCCTGTCAGATATAATTTAGCTATTACTTATATATCACAAAAAAAACATTTGGATGCTATTCGCGAACTTCTTCGGGTGCTGAATGATGCTCCAGATTACAAGAAAGCTTATAGTACGCTTTTGGACGTTTATTATGTTATAAATAAACATCAAGAAGCCTTGGAACTATCAAAAAAGGCAATAACACTTTTTCCTGACGATCCCCTTTTTTATAATTATCAAGGGTTTTGTTTTTATAGAATTAAAAGCTTTTCTAAAGCAGAAAAATTATTTAAAAAAGCTTTAAAACTTGATCCGCAATCTGCATCTACTATTAGCAATCTAGGGCTTGTTCAATATGCCCATAAAAATTTTAAAGCGGCTTTAGAGTATTGCAAACAGGCTTTAGAATGTGACCCAGAGCATGGGGAATCTTACAACCGAACTGAAATAATATATCAAAAAATGGGACAGGAAAAAAAAGCTGTTATTGCATATAATAAAGCAATTAAACTTGATCCGCACTCCCCATATCCTCACACAAATCTTGGAGTTATTCATCTTGATGCATGGGAACATGAGGCTGCAATTGAAAAGTTTAAACAAGCTCTAAAGCTTGATTCCTGTTATATCAATGCATATTTAGGATTAGGGATTTCGTATTATTGCTTGGATAAAATTGATCAAGCTATTCATTATTTACAGGAAGTTAATAAAATGACGCTTTCTAAAAAAGATGCTCTTGTTTCTAATGCTTTATTGGAATTATTTCATGAAAATTTCAAGGAGTCTGAGCGCTTATTTTTTAAAGCAATACAGAATAATCCTAAGAGTGCTTTTTTATATTGTGGTCTTGGCGAGGCTCGTAAAGGAATACCCGGTCAAGGTATAGCTGCAAGAGAAGCTTTCGGCTGCGCAATTGAATTGAACAAAAAATACATAAATTCTGTTCTTAAAAGGAAAGCTCTTCTGAGTTTTTGCTTATCTCAAGGGAGACATTATACAGTACCAGATTCTTCTAACCATGCAGTTTCTAATGTTATTAAATTTGATATGTATCAAAACGCAGATTCAACAATGAAGTGCATAATTTAGAAGCAATATAGGTCAAATGGGGTTATCGAAGATTTCTTACAAAGGAGATTTTCGATGCCAAAAGCTTACCACCATCTGACCCGCGACCAAAGATGCCAGATTTATGCACTTAATAAAAGGGGTTTTACACAAGCTGCAATTGCCTCAGACCTTGGCGTGAGCCAAGGCACAATCAGCCGTGAAATGGCTCGGAACAACGGTTTGCGCGGTTATCGTTTCGGGCAGGCGCACCGCTTTGCGGTACAAAGATGCTCGGCAAGGAAGGGTGTGGCACGAGTGATGACGCCTTGCCTCATCGCACGTG
>JAGLRU010000431.1 GCA_023136145.1 Alphaproteobacteria bacterium | reverse complement strand
TCGGAAAAAATCCTGCCCGATATGCTTGCAATACCATGTCCGGCGTAAGAGTCGTCATTGATAATGAATATCAGGAATTTTCCCGAAAAAAAACTTTTTCTGAGGAAGATGATGTGACAGGAACAGCATCGGTACGGTCTTCTTCTTTCCAAACATGTGCGATATTGTATTCAGTCCCGTATCCGGCTGTAATTACATGCCCAAGCAAATCATGCTCCAGATATATCCCACCCACATGCTCAACCAGCATTGGACGACCGGGCATAAAAACAAGACGACCGACAGTATGCGCCAAATTTCCAGACATGGTCTCACAAATACGTTGCGGAAAAAGCATAATATTGTTCTGCTGCATAACCACCGACACCCCAGTTTGTTTACTGTTTGTTTCTTTAATATGTTGCGTTTGTACATATTATGGTGCTAATCATTAACAATTAGTTAAAAAACAGGGTAATTTTATTGCGTATTCATAATACAGGAAAACACATAATCATTATCGTCACCCACGACTTCGCTAGGGCAGGCTTCGAGCGGCATTTGGTATGCGGCAAAGCCGCACTTTATAAAAACACATGCTTTGCGTGTGCATCCAATACCCGCCCTTCGACTAGAAGACGATCTTATTAATAATTTTAGAAATTATTATATAATTGCGTAACGTTTGATCTTATTGTATCATTTTGATAAATATACATAATGGAAGCAAAAATTGGGTATCTCAGTTACACAAAAAATCGACACAACAGAAAGCATAAATCCATACGATCAGTTTCAAACGATCGATAAAAAAAACAACGGATTTTTACGCAAGCAGTTTCATGCCGTTGGGGAATTTATCAAAAAAGACAAAGGTATCCAGTTTGGTGCCATCATCATGGGCATTCTTCTAGGTACGACAGCTCTTGCAACTCCAATGCTTGGTACGGCAGTTGGAGCGAGTATTGCGCTTGCTGCCGGCCTTCTTCTTCTCACGAAAACCAGTGGTACAGTCGTAAATAACTCGTCTGTTATGGGGAAAAAAGCAGGAGTTACCTCAATGGCGATTGGAGTTGGACTTGGCATTCTTACTGCCATGCCAGAACTTCTTATATCACTGGAAGCCATGATAGCTGGAAATCCCTCACTTGGAATTGGTTGTATTGTAGGATCAAACATTGCAAACCTGCTGCTTATTTTGGGCGGTACGGCAGTCGTTAAAAAAATTAATTCAAAAGGTATGAGCTGGAAATTCAATGCTGCTGTTATGGGCATATCGACAATAATTTTCGGTGCTCAAATGACTCTTGGTGTAATAAATCCCGTAATAGGCACGCTTATGCTTGGCGGTCTTGGAATGTATATATGGCAGTCTCTCAAAATTGCCCATAAAGATGCACTGAACGAACAAAAAGAAGCAGAAGAAATAACACAGCCTTCCGCAGCCGCCATGTATGAAGAACAAAGAAAAAAAACATGGAAAAAATTATTCGACAAAAAGTCAAAAAAACAACAGAACTCATTAGAAGAAAAGCTCCCTCTTCCGGCTAATATTGGCATCGGCCTTGCGGGAGTTGCCGGATTGATCGGTTCTGCTGCTTTTGTTGTGGAAAGCGCAACAGCTTTTGGGACAGCATTAAGCGTCAGTCCGGCTGTTATCGGAGTGCTTGCCGTTGCTATCGGCACAACGCTGCCTGAAATGATGGTGAATATCAAAGCAGTATTAAACGGTGATATGGATATGGCGATTGGCAATATTTTCGGATCAAACATATTCAAAATTCTAATGCTTGGCGGATTACTCTCGCTTACAGGCACTCCGATGCCGGCTGATCTTAATCCCAGAGAAACCATGCTAGGTTTCGTGAATACTTCTGCTCTTGGTGTTTCAGCACTCCTGACATGGGGTGCATTGAAAATGAGCAAAGGAGAACTGAATCGAAAGCATGGTATTCTTGCTCTTGGTTTATACGGAATTTACACAGCAGCAACTCTTGTTTCAGGAGGCGGTCAGATGGCAGAAGTGGTTACTGCTGCAGAACCCGCAGCGACTGTTACACCTCCAGTGGTTGCTGCTGCTCCTATCCCTCCACTTACTCCATAAAGAAAAATCCCTTAAATAGATATTTAACCCTATGTATGCACGGTTAAGGCGGATATGCTGAAGGTGGTCTGTCAGGATACAAAGTTAAGATGATTTTTTAATAAAATCACAGTCTAACTTACGTTTTCACACAGCATGGATATGTTTCAGACGGTCGATGAAAAAAAACAATGGCTTTTGTACGAACAGTTTTAGGTAGTTATGGAATTTGTCAAAAAAGATAAAGTAGTTCAATTTAGTGCTATTATTGCGAGCATTATTCTTAGTACAACAGCTCTTGCAACTCCAATGCTAGGTACAGTCATTGGGGCTGGTCTTGCGCTTGCTATTGGCTTTTTGCTTCTCATGAAAACCTGTGACACAGTCGTAAATAACGCAGTTGCCATAGGAAAGAAAGTAGGCATTTCCCCAATGACACTTGGCGTGGCACTTGGTGCACTTACTTCCATGCCTGAGCTTTTTGTATCAATGGGTGCTGTGATGACCGGAAACTCTGAGATTGGCGTGAGTAACATGGTAGGATCAAATATTGCAAACCTGTTGCTTGTTTTGGGCGGTACAGCGACCATTAAAAAAATTAGTGCAAAAGGTATGGACTGGAAATTTAATGCTGCTGTGATGAGTGCTTCAACGGTGCTTTTCGGTGCACAGATGGTTATGGGTGTTATGAGCCCCGTATTAGGCGTGCTGATGCTGGGCGGTCTTGGTCTGTATATGTGGAAATCTTTCAAAATTTCTCAAAAAGATGCAGAGAATAAGCGAAAAGAAGTAGCAGAAATAGCGAATCCTTCCGCCGTTGCTATGGAAGAAGAAGAGGAAGAGAAATCAGAGGAAAAAAAACTCCCGCTTTGTGGCAATATCGGTTTCGGTCTTGCGGGAATTGCCGGATTGATCGGTTCTGCTGGTTTCGTTGTAGCAAGCGCAATAGCTTTTGGAGTGGCACTGAACATTAGTCCGGTCGTCATCGGAGCTCTTGCCGTTGCTCTCGGAACATCGCTGCCTGAAATGATGGT
>JAGLRU010000430.1 GCA_023136145.1 Alphaproteobacteria bacterium | reverse complement strand
ACTGCCGTTCCCGAATTCAGATGCCCGCCTGGTACAATTGTGATAGGCTTTAATACGGTTGCTGGCACTCTAGTATGCAGTACTTCAGTTCCATGCTATGAAAGGACAGTGACGGTCTGTACACCGGATGACCGGACTCTAACGGCAGGTATCCAAGGACAGAAGCAATCAGTAAGTGCTGGAGATTCCCGGGTTAAGACTTATAAATGCAACTCTGGGGCGTGGGAATGGATTAAAACAACTGGTGTCTGCAATTGCACCCCTGTTAATAAAATAACTAATCCTCTTTGCACTTCAATTCTTGATGGCGGATGGACTGGAAATGCAACTGTGCATACAGTTGTCACCTGCTCGCCTTTTTCGTATAATAAAACGACCGATACTTCAGCCTGCGTTTGTACACCGATATCAGAGACGAAATCCGTAGCCTGTCCCGCATCATGGACTGGCAACAGGACGGATCAGCGGGATTGGACGTGTGGTTCCACGACAAGCGGTTCATGGGGGGACTGGTATAGCATCGTCAATACCTGTGTTTGCGATTCGATTACACAAACACGAAATCTGACATGCCCTCCTGCTTACACGGGGATATGGACGCAGAAACGTACGTTTACTTGCCCATCAACATGGTCATCTTGGGTTAATGTTGTAAAAACATGCGCCTGCACAGGATTGCCAAATGAAATACGAACGGTGAGTTGTGGTGCTGGTTTTTCTGGTAATAAAACACAGAAAAGGAAATACACTTGCGGAATTGGATGGAGTGATTGGGTAGACTTCCCCGATCCTCCGACGACTTGTTCGCCCGTTACATTCGCATGGAAAGCACAATCAACTCCAGTTCTTTCGAGTACTAAAGGTGCGGGTTCATTGGTAAACTCCGGATGTCCTTCCCAGTATGATACAGCCCCTTGTTGGGGGTTTGCATCGGGTGGAAAGTTCAACAACTATCCGATCTGCTCTTGTGAGTGATGCCCTGATTTATATCAGGGACAGAAGGAACATCGTGTGACAAGGAAGATCAGATCACGTCTTCCGCCCATTTGAAGAGATCAGATTTTGACAATGCACCAACGGTTTGCGCTACCACTTTGCCGTCTTTGAAAATATATAGTGCCGGAATGGAGCGCACGCCGTATTTGCTCGAAGCATTCGGACTTTCGTCCACGTTCATCTTGACCACTTTGATTTGATCACTTTTTTCATCTGCCA
>JAGLRU010000043.1 GCA_023136145.1 Alphaproteobacteria bacterium | reverse complement strand
AATAAATTAAAGGCTGACAAGAGTGCTTTCCGTCGCATGATGTCGAAAATCGAGGTGGGCGATATGGAGAACACGCAGGGAACCTCTAAAATTGTCGCAGAGTTTATCAAGGTTGATAAAAAATTCTCCGAGGACGGAAAAGATAAAATTATTCTCGACAAGTTCAGCATGAGGATCATGCGTGGTGACCGCATCGGTATTCTCGGCAAGAATGGTGGTGGGAAAACCAGCTTTCTTAGGCTACTGGTAGGTGAGCTTACACCAGATATGGGCAAGGTGAAGCTCGCCAGAGATATGCAGTTTTCTTACTTTGACCAGAAGCGTCGTGGTCTGAAACCGGAATACACCATTCAGCATACACTCTGCCCAAACGGTGGCACTCATCTGAACGTAATGGGCAAGGCACGGCATGTCTGCGGCTATCTTAAGGATTTTCTGTTTGATCCGGCACTGGTGATGCAACAGGTCGGCACGCTCTCCGGTGGTCAGAAAAACCGCTTGATGCTGGCAAAAGTGCTGGCTGACCCGAAAAGCTTTCTTATCCTCGATGAGCCGACAAATGATCTCGACATGGACACGCTTGATATGCTGGAGGAAATTATTTCACGTTATAAAGGTACACTGATCATTGTTAGTCATGATCGTGATTTTCTCGATCAAACTGTCACGAAAATCCTCGCCTTTGAGGGCGATGGAGTGGTGGAAGGCACTATCGGTGGTTATTCGGATTACCTTGCTGCAAAAAAAAGAAAAGAAGTTCCACCTCCCTCCAAAAATAAACAGCCTAAAAAATCTGAAAAGGAAGAACCGACAACATCAAGAGTTTACAAGAAGCTCACTTATAAGCTGCAATACGAGCTGGAAAATCTGCCCGCGAAAATCCGAAAGCTAGAAAAAGAAGTAGCCGATCTGGAATGTGTTTTGGAGGACTCCGATCTCTACGCCCGCGACAAAAACGCTTTCCACCACGCCTCCCACCGCCTCGCCTACGCCCGCGACGAACTCAACGAAGCCGAACACCGCTGGCTAGAACTGGAAGATATGCGCGCTGCGGCGGAGGGGTAGATATAACATGTTGGTGAAGAACGATAACCAGAGTATGATTTTTCGGCTCATCGGGCGTTTTTGTGGGTGGATTTGAGCTATCGAGGTCACGGCGTGAAAGACGAAAATATCGAAATAATTTTAGCGCATAAAAAACAAGAAATCACACCCGCTAAAAGGAAGCACCAAAAACGTCGCTCAGCTATCGAGCCAATTATCGGCCATTGCAAAAACGACCGCAAAATCGGTTCAAGAAACTGGCTCCGTGGCAAAACGGGCGACCAAATAAACGCCCTCGCTATGGCCACAGGCTTCAATCTCCGCAAGATCCTAAGATGGACCTTTTTGCGTCTGCTCACCAGATGGCTTACGGTTTAAAAAATCTTTGCTCTGCCAATCGCACGCAGCAAAGCCGCCGCCAGTTCCATCAAATTGGCACTCCGTACATTCAGCATCATTCCAACCAATGTCGCCAGCCCCCCTCGCGCCGTGATTGTGAGAGTACGGATGACGCTGCTGAAAATCGCTCTCAATCGCCTTGATTTAATCAGTATGGATTGTTTGGTCATAAAAGCCTTCAAAGCCAGTGGAGACTCTTTGAATCACATTAGTTTTCTATCTGTTAAGAAAATTTGACGGGTGGTAAAGCTGTCAGTCAAAGCAGCTATCGCCGTTGGCTGATCTCCGGTAGGCTGAAACCTTGTAACAATCCGAAACCGATTATTTACCACTTTTCTTTTTTCTCTTGCGAGGCAATATCGGTTTACATGGATAAACTTCCTGAAGTGCCATCATCACCGCTGGAGCAGCAATAAAGGAAGCATGTTGCGGCGATTTCCTCAGGTAATCAACGACAGACAACGCCGCCTGCTCGATAGGCAGCGATTTCGGAAGACAAAAATCAACAGCTGGAGTCGTTCCCAGAGATTGCATCATGGTATGATAATCAATAACTCCCGCAACGTAATGTATGCAACTAAGAATTTTCTGTGGCGATTCGCTTAAACAAGCTATAGCCAGATCGTCTCCGGTGACATACACAGCATTTGCCTGCCCTCCGTAAAGCCAAAAGCACAAACCTATCAGGAGTGTAACCCTTTTCATGACACCTTCTTTGGTTAAAACAACCATTATGATGATTGATACCTCAATATAATATGATTTTATGGTTATTGCAATACCATTTATTTTACTGTATTAAGAATGATTCTTAATATAAAATTTTGACTAATCTGATTTTCTTTTCAAAAGGATGTTCCATGCGTAAAATAATTTCTCTTCTTTCCGTTTTTATTATCCTGTATGGCGTAATGTCCATACCAGAGGTCGCTCAAGCTGGTTCTTCTATCAATGCAAGTGGCGCAAACGATCTTAAAAAACAAATCGAGGACAGCCTTCAATGGCGAAACGATATGGCAAAAACTCTCGGTCAAGGTCTTACAATGGAGGGGGATGTCGAAGTAAACCCGAAAAGCTCCTTTTACGAAGTCAAATTACCACGCATATCTTTTACTTTCGGACCAAGTGGAAAATTGGATATCGGCACAATCACAGCCACAGCAACGCCGGACCCGTCAGGCGGATGGCTGACCAACATCACTTTGCCATCTATTATTACATTCTATGACAAAACCAACGCGCCAGTATCGGATATTACCATCGGTTCTCAACATTTTTCTGGAATCTGGATGCCCGCAAAAAAAATATACTCAAAATTCGATTCTCTCTATCAGGATATTCAAGTCAGAAGCATCGCTCCTGAAATCTTTACAGTCTCCGTCGACTCCCTGAAAGCCAATATGGACTTGAAAGACAATGGCGATGGCACATGGAATGGCACCAACGACTATGAAATAGCCAACATCAAAGTAGATGTCTCCACAAAGAACGCCCTACATCTCAATATCGAGAAAATCATAGCCAGCAACACATACAAAAACCTTAACTTAAGTAAAACATTGAAAATAGAAAAAGAAATTCGAAATATTTTCAAATCTGGAAAGCCTCTAACCGAAGAAGACAACAAAGTTCTTATTGACATCGCCTTGTCGAAGTCTCAGGGACTTTTTGACGACATGAGCAGCGCGTCCGAAATCAACGGTTTTTCTTTTTATGAAGAAAATAATGATCCAACACAGCCACGCAGGGAAATCGCCTTCGACAAACTTGCCTTTCAGGGTGCCAGCAACGGCCTCGGAAAAGAGAAAGCCACATTCAACATCAAGATCAGGCTCAATGAACTGAAAACATCTTTAGTCCCCGCCGGTTTCGAAGGACTGGCACCGGAGGCATTTAATTTCGACATCACCATCGCTGATATACCCTTCAAGAAAATCATGGAGACGCTAATCAACGTGAGTACGAAGGAAACAAATACAAACGTCATGTCTCTCCTGCCGAAAATGCTACAGGATTCCAGATCTTCAATTGCGATCCAAAACACTTTTGTGAAAAGTGCAGATCTCAATGTTGACATTGTTGGTAAAGTAGATGCCAATGCCTCCACCCCTATTGGAGCTGTCGGCACGATGACCATGTCCCTCAAGGGACTAGACAATACCGTCAAAAAACTACAAGCCCTATCCGTCAAGCCCGGCTCTAATCCACAAATAATAGGTTATACGGGCGCACTCGCCTTCTTCCAGATGATGGGGCAATCCGACAAGACAGACAATGGAACTGCAATCAGAAACTATGTCTTTGTATTGGCTCCTGACGGCAAATTGCTGCTGAATAACGTAGATTTCAATGCTATAATAGCATCCACGATGAAAAAGAAGTCTGCAAGGAACGGTCTGACAGCAACTCCGAAATGATGTAAAGAATACAGAGGAATACGTTATCTCTGCGCACTCTGCTTTCTCTGTAATTTAATTTTTTCGTCTTTATAAGACCACGCATTTTATGAATCTATTTCAAATGATCGTCACCCTCGCCTCCGCACGGGGATCTGGAAGCGCGTCCGCGCGTCTTATGATGAAAAGAAGAGCCTACATGACATCAGTACTGCCTTTTGGATGCAGGAACAAATCCGGCATAATGAAGTGTTTTAAGGAACCGCAGATAAAAAAGAAATCCGTGTGTATCCATGTGAAAAAATGCTTGCCTTGCGTTTGTTTATGCCGGATGCCCACGTAAAGCAGGGCATAACGATGGTTTTGAACTACAGAGCACGCAGAGGAATAATTATATCAAGCCGCTTTACGAAGTGCGTCCTCGACACCAACCTTTTTCAAGCTCTCCGAACCAAGCACATACAAGCTGGAACGGCCAATAAACTCATAGCCGATCTTGCGATAGATGGAATTCAACACCGGATTACGTGCATCCGCGTGTAAACAGCATATTTTTTTGCCTTGCTCAAGCTGCAATCGACTCAAGTTCGCCACAGTCGCGCTGGCATAGCCATTCCCGCGCTGTTCCGAAGGCGTATAAACGCCACCGAGCCTAGCCACATTATCTGTTCCAGAAACGGTCGCCATGGAGACCAGTTCCCCATTTACAGTCCAGACAGCCACACGACCTTCACTGATCATTTCTTCAGCTTTTTTAAACGCCTTCTCCCAGTTCACCTGATCAACTTTCGGCAGAGCTTCACTGGCAAAGGAGGAAATCCACGCAGCAACAGCACCCGTATCTTCCATCTCAGCTAAACGAAACTCGCCTTCCACCATAGACGGCAACAAAACTTCCTTCAGCGTGTAGATGATCTGATCCACATATTCAACTGGCTTTTGCCCAGTGATCTGCGTCCATTTATTAAAAAACACGCTTGCTACATCGCTAGGACCGACAATTCTCGGAAACCTGAAATTACATTTTGCAAGCTTCTCGATCAATTTTTCAATTTCTGGCTGGTCGGATTTGCTCAAAACCAAATTACGTTCAGGAGTCTGAACAGCAGCCATAACAAAATCGCTACCGTTGAAAAGTGAGCTAAAGAAAATATCCGATCTTTTTCCCTGCCTCTGTTTTTGCAGAGCACTCTGGCACAAGGACAAAATCAGGTTATGCTCTGCTTCATTCTGCTCAAGGTAAGCACCGCACCTGCTTAGAAAATCACGTGGATTGCTGTGAAAAATAACTTGCTTCATAAAACCACCCTAATTTGAGACCAATTGTGCAAGAACTGCGTTCAACCGTTGTCGTCCAGCCGCAGTCGCCCGTATATGCCGATCATCCGTTACTTCTAACAACACCTCATCCAACAACCTCCGCAAAATCTGCGGATGAACAAACTTCTGAAAAGAAACTTTAGTCTCTTTCTGAAAATCATCAAGCAAAAAACCTTCACGGAGTCGCAATCCCATCATCAGCATCTCCCGTCCATATTCAAAAGAGTCAATAAATTCAAAGGGATGCGCTCCATGCCCCTGACTTTTTACCTTTTTTATCCATAATTCTGGAATTTTGTGAGCACAAGTAGCCCACTTATCACCATCAATCGTCAAACGCCCGTGTGCGCCGGGACCGATTCCCGCATAATCCCCGTACTTCCAATAAACAAGATTATGCCGCGACTCCTCTCCGATACGGGCATGGTTGGAAATTTCATAAGCTGGCAAACCATTTTTCTCCATCATCTCCTGCGTTAGTTCATACATATCCGCCGCCGCGTTTTCATCAGGAATTTCAAGACCGCCACGACGGTGCAATGAATACCAAACGGAGCCTTTCTCGATAGTCAATTGATAAAGCGACAGATGGCCGCCAGCATATTCCATCGCCTCGCCAAGTTCCTGTTTCCAGTCAGCGACACTCTGATCTGGTCGCGCATAAATTAAGTCGAAAGAATACCTATCGAAAATCCGTGATGCTGTTTTAACAGCTAACAAAGCTTCGGCGGCGGAATGTTTTCTCCCCAGCTTTTTGAGCGCATCATCGCGTAAAGACTGAACACCCAGCGATACGCGATTCACCCCCGCCGCCCTAAACTCACGCAACTTGTCTGCTTCTGTCGAAGTCGGATTAGCCTCAATTGTGATTTCAGTATCGGCAGGCAACCCCCAGAGTTTATCCACTTCTTTGAGTATTGCCGCAACAGTATCCGGTTCCATCAGCGAAGGCGTACCGCCCCCGAAAAAAACGGATACAATCCGGCGCAAACCTGTCTTTTTCCGGTAAAAACGCATCTCATCCAGATATGCCTGCCGCCATACGCTATGATCGATCTCATCGCACACATAACTGTTGAAATCACAATACGGACATTTTGATTTACAAAACGGCCAATGGATGTAGAGGGAGAGAGGAGGAAAAGAAAAAATGCCCGTCAAAAACATTTCTCCATCATCTTGAGGAAAGATTCCGCGCGGTGGCTGATCTTGTTTTTTACAGATTGATCCATTTCTCCATAAGTAATGGAATATCCGTCCGGCATAAAAATCGGATCGCAACCATGACCAAGCACTCCACGCGGCGGCCAAACTATCTGACCATGAGAAATGCCTTCCACAGTCTCAAAATGCTGATCCGGCCAACAAAGCACCAAAACACTCACGAATTGCGCTTTTTTATCCGGATTGTCCCCAATGCCTTTATAAATCTTTTTCATGGCATAATCGAAATCACGCTTCCCGCCTCCCACTTCAGCCCAGTCCGCCGTATATATGCCGGGAGCACCACCTAACGCATCAACGCAAACACCGCTATCATCCGCCATTGCAATCTTTCCTATAGCCTCAGCAACAAACCGCGCCTTAAGCAAGGCGTTTTCTAAAAAGGTCGTTCCAGTCTCATCCGGAGATTCAAGACCGAAATCAGCCGCCGAATACAGCCGAAGATCACGCCCCTGAAACAGTTCAGCAAATTCCGATCGCTTGCCTTCGTTGTGTGTGGCAATAACCAGCTCCGAACCTGAAAATTTTCGGGTCATTATTATCCCTATGTTCTTGATTACAAGGACAGAATACCCAAAAATAGTTATAAATTCAATGCATTAATTTGGAGTATATTTTTCATTAAGTTCAAAAGAGGATAAAAAAACCTTGCCTATAATATAATTATGGTCTATAAATGTGGCTACAATTTTAAAAACATAATCAAAAGGAAAGCGCTGCCATGGCAAAAGAACCGCAATCAATTATTACAACAAGAACACCACTAAGTGTTGCTAGGATTTTTAACATAGTTGTTGGTCATGAACCGACTGGTATAAAAACTCCCGGTTCAGACGAAGCCATAATGAGAATGGCTAATACCTCTAGACATCCCAAATTTACACGCTCTAATTGATGAAGTTACGCATAAGAGAACCGTAAGTAAAAAAGATACTCCCTCACTTGGGAGAAATAATTACAGCCCAAGCACTTTTTTCTGATGCCCAATCAAGTCAGCAATGCCTAAGCGAGCGAGCTTTATCAATTCCAGAAATTGTTCCTCGCTGAAGGCTCGCTGTTCAGCAGTGCCTTGTACCTCTACCAGTCCGCCTTTGCCCGTCATCACGAAATTGGCATCCGCTTCGGCATTCGAATCCTCGGCATAATCAAGATCAAGAACGGCAACACCTTTATAGAGACCGCATGACACCGCAGCCACCTCGTCTATCAGAGGGCTTTGCTTTACCGCACCAATCTTTTTCAAGTGTTCACACGCCTGATAAAGTGCAATATAAGCACCAGTAATGGCAGCAGTGCGCGTACCACCGTCCGCCTGAATCACATCACAATCAATAATTATCTGTATTTCACCAAGTAGAGCAGTATCCACCACTGCCCGCATTGCGCGTCCAATCAATCGCTGGATTTCCTGCGTGCGCCCCGACTGCTTTCCACGCGCCGCTTCACGAACGGTGCGACTGCCCGTCGCGCGTGGCAGCATCCCGTATTCGGCAGTGATCCATCCCTTCCCTTTATTTCTCATCCATGATGGAACTTTCGATTCTACAGTTGCTGTACACAGCACATGCGTATTGCCGAACCGCGCCATACACGATCCTTCTGCATGTCTTGAAAATCCCGGCTCCAGAATAATCTCCCGTAACTGATCGACGGCACGTCCTGAGGAGCGCATAATAATAATCCTTCCTTACATCTTCTTCCCGAACGTATTTTTCACCACGGTCATCAGCCCGTTGTTCAGATCGCACATAAGGTCTTCTGTCATGCCAAAATAGGCGCGGTCGCGGTCAGCGAGAGAAGCATCTTCCATCAGCGTTCTGGTACGTTTGGCACTCACCTCTGCATGGCCAAGAACGACATCAGGCGACAAGCGGTTAACCATCTCAAACCGCAACAGAACACTGGCATTCAACCGCTCGGACGGCTCCACCAGAAAGACATCCCTGAAGCCCGTAGTCACAGGCAATTTTTCACGCACTACTGAAGCATCCTCGATAATCACACGTAGCACGTTTTCACTGCCAGATGCGATAAGTTCCTTTTTCATCAGATTTTCAATGACAACATAAAGCGGTGTCGAAAAGGTATGCTCTATGTTCGGCTCCCTCAATGGAGGCTTGTAATCACCCAGTATTTCAACAGCGACCACATCCAATTGGATCGGCGTAAAATTGGCAAAAGTCATATCCGGCTGCGTGGTAGCTGGTGGTGCGCCAACGCAACCAGACAACAAAAACACAACGGACAAACATAAAAATACGACACTCGTTCTCATGATTTTTCCTCCTGATAGACACACTCAAGCTGCGACGCAGAGAAAGTATACTCCTCACTGCAAAATTCGCACCTAATAATAACCCTGCACTCTTTTTCACATATTTCTTCAGTTTCTCAACACGAGATCGACAAGTCCTGATTGTTCTGTGCAGTCTTTTTTGATACGAATAATCATGGTCAATGCTAGCATAATGTCAGGACGTAAAGCCCCTAAAAAAATTTCCAAAAAGTATTTGGAAAATTCAGCCCTTTATTATTTACAGCGTTACGCCTCATCGACAGAAAATCTAAGGCGCGTCTTGATGCGGAAGGTCAAAAGATCATGCGCTTTTCATCAAGTTCCGGCGGAAGACTTCGCACCGATGGTAGACGAACTTGTTACACGTTATATGTCCGTGGGTCTTGTCGATGATAAAGTATTCGCCCTCGCCCGCGTCACCTCGCTGCGTCGGAAAGGTCTTTCGCGACAAGCCATTATCAGCAAGCTTCAGATCAAAGGACTTTCAAAATCCCAAATTGAAACTGCGCTAAAACTGGTTGACGAAGAACACGATGACCCAGAAATGTCTGCCGCCATCACCTACGCAAAACGCAAAAAACTCGGATCATGGCGCAAAAAACCACAGAACAACCAAAAAGAACTAGCGGCGATGGGACGTGCAGGATTCAGCTATAAAATTGCTCGGCAAACTTTAGCGGATTGTTAGAAATATAGTTACATATGATAATATATACATATTACACAAAACATATGATACAATATGATCTGAATAAAATTACATATATTAATCTTGATTAAGGAAAGTGTCATGACTTCACCGAGTATCTTTCTTGATAAAGACCACACAGGAATAACAGCAGAGCAACGGGAAGAGCTTTTAGCCGAGCTTTCAAAAAAACTGGACAAAGAATTTGGTCTAAATGTCGGGGAAACATTGGATCAATACGCCAAAAAGGAAACAGATCCTAAAATATTCAAGGCTGTCGTTTCAAAAACCGTAAATACTCTCCGTAAAAAGAAAGCTCCGAAAGAAAATGAGCCAAAAGAGGCTCTGGCAGCATTAAATACTGCGCTTGAAGGTTCGGCGACAAGCCAAAGTAAAGTAATTTATGCAGAGCAGCTCTTTTCAATCCTGCCAGAGATATCGGAACCATCAAAAGAAACTGATAAAGCACTTGAGACACTGCAGAAGATTTCTTCTCATCTCAGCGAACAGTTTTCAGACAAGGTTATTGAGACCTTCATAATGGAGCACTGGGATGATGACGTTCTCTCTCAGATAAAGGAGCCAATTACAAAAGCGTATCTCTCCCAGAAACTGATAAACAACTCACCCATCTTGCCAGTTCCTAAAAAGGCGGATGATTTAAGCAGGTTTGCCGTTGAACGGGTGATTACAGCCGCACAGAAAATCAAGGACATTGACGAAAAACTTTATTATCTCGGATATGTAGGGTTGAACCATTCGGAGGAGCGTGACAGCGATCTACATAAAAAAGCACGCAACCTGCTTCTGGAAGAAATTGAGAAGGCAGTGGATATAAAAAGCATTGCACAAATTGTCTTAAGTACAAAACATCCAACCAGCCGCATTCCGGATACGGAAATTGATTCAGCAGGTGCCAAAAAATGGAAAACACTGACTGCCGATCTGGGAAGGAAAGAGCGTTTTGAACAGGCTATCGAGGTGGCTGCTTCCAGAAATTATATGGATCAGATAGATTCCGGCAAAACTTTACAGGAGACCTCGGCGACGGTTCTAGACATCGCAAAAGAATATATGAAGGAAAAACAGCATCCTGATGTACTAAAAGAAGATACGGTAAAAGATGCGCTAAAAAGAATGGCAAGATCAGAAAACGGGGATTACAGCAAGGCGGCACAAGCATTGCTTGATAAATTTCCTCAACAAGAAGAGACAAAAAAAACCACCCTTTCTATCAAAAAATTCCTTATGGAGTAATACCAATCCTCGAGCAATATGAACAAAAGATTGTCAGGAAAACTTCACCGCTCCGCCGAAGGACGGAGTCTGGTTAGCGCAAAGTGCCTTTATAAATGTAGCTTCTCAGCGTGCCGGATAGCCTACTAAGTTATAAAAACAACTTCTTTACTTTGTAAACGCCTTCCATCAAACGTTCCACATCATCCATCGTGTTGTAAAAAGCAAACGAGGCACGCACAGTCGCCTGAACACCCAAAGTCTTCATCGCTGGCTGAGCGCAATGATTCCCCGCCCTAACCGCAATACCAAGCTGATCGAAAACGGAAGCCACGTCATGAGGATGTACTTTATCAATGGAAAAAGAGAGAATAGCCGCACGCTCAGGTGCAGTTGAAAAAACGGTCACACCTGAAACGACAACAAAACGACTTTCAGCCTCCCGCAACAACATCTGTTCATGCTCATGAATAGCCTCCGTATCAAGTCCGCCCAAATAATCAATCGCCGCGCCTAAACCTATAGCTTCGACAATCGCTGGCGTTCCCGCCTCGAAACGGGCAGGTGGCTCCTTAAACGTGATCTTCTCAAAGGAAACCTTATCAATCATCTCTCCGCCACCCTGATATGGTGGCAACTCATTCAAAGCATCAGTACGTCCGTAAAGCACGCCAATACCAGTGGGGCCATAGAGCTTATGCCCTGTAAAAACATAAAAGTCGCAGCCTATCTCCTGCACGTCTACGTCAAGATGCACCACCGCCTGACTTCCATCAACCAGCACTTTCGCACCGACAGCATGAGCCTTTCTGACGATGTCAGCAACAGGCACAATCGTTCCCAAAGCATTTGACATCTGCGTAACCGCGACAAATTTCGTTTTCGAGCTAAGCAGTTTTTCAAACGCAGACATATCAAGCGAACGATCTACCTTCATCGGCACGACACGAAGAACAACACCTTTTTGCTCTTTCAGAAAATACCACGGAACGATATTGGCGTGATGCTCCAACTCTGTCAGGATAATTTCATCACCCGCCTTCAGAGATTGCCCGATCCCAGATGCAACCAGATTGATCGCCTCCGTCGAGTTGCGCGTAAAAACGATTTCCTCATCACTTTTAGCATTCAAAAACCGCGCCACTTTCCGACGGGAGTCCTCAAAGGCGACACTCGTCTTTGAACTGAAAGTATAAATACCGCGATGCACATTGGCGTAATGATCCGTCATCACAGAAGTCATCGCGTCAATAACACACTTCGGCTTTTGCGCACTGGCAGCACTATCAAGATAAGCAACCATGCGCCCGTTCACGCTCTGCGCGAGAGCTGGAAAATCCAGCTTCAAATCATTCAACGATTTCACTGCCTTAAGCCCACAAGCCATGTCTGCACCCGCTCCTGATAGATTCTCCTTGCTGGCAAAAAAGAAACCTGTTCCAGCGTTTCGTTCAAAAATGCTTGAATCAAGAGGGATTTCGCATCCTCTTCAGGAATGCCCCGACTGCGCAAATAAAACAACGCGTCATCATCCAGCTTCCCGGAGGTTGCTCCGTGGCTGCACTTTACATCATCTGCATAGATTTCTAGCTTCGGTTCAGAACTTGCTTCTGCTTTTTCGGAGAGCAGTAGCGCATGATTAAGCTGGTTTCCATCTGTTTTTTGTGCAGAACAACGTACATGTATTTTCCCTTGGAAAACTGCACGAGCCTGATCATCAATAACCCCCTTAAAATGTTGGACTGACTTCCCGTTTGGTTCAAAATGGTCAGTCAAAATCGTAAAATTATAATTTTGCTGATCTTTCAACAAATACACCCCACCGATACTACACAAAAT
>JAGLRU010000429.1 GCA_023136145.1 Alphaproteobacteria bacterium | reverse complement strand
TGTTATCCACAAGCTGCTCTAGTGTTAAAGATTCTGTTAAGATAGTGTTAGTGTAGTGTTACGGGTAAAAATACACCGTTTTTTCTTAATCATATCAATGTGTTACGAGTTGGGGGTGTATCTAAAACCACGAACGGAACGTATCTAAAACCACGAACGGCTTTTTTACCTCTTGCGTATCTAAAACCACGAAGATATAAAACTAATAGAGCGTATCTAAAACCACGAAGATTGACTTATGAGCCTACAACCTGAACAACATCCAACACGCGATTTTTTTATTGCAGATATATTTGATAACACACCTTTTAAGGATGACATGGCAAGTATGGAACATCCTATTTTTGTGCTTTCAAAGAAAAAAGATGTGCGTTGCTTAGAATACAAAAAAGAAAATATTTCTATATCCATCAAACCCACAATAGACGGGCTTCCTACCATCTTTGATAAAGATATATTGCTTTATTGTGCTTCTCTGCTTATGCAGGAAATTAATGCTGGGCATATTCCACCTAAGACATTACGAATCTCTAGCCATGACTTGCTAGTGGCAACAAACAGACAAACAGATGGAAAAGCCTATAAACTGCTGAAAAAAGCCTTACAACGATTAGCAGGGGTGAGAATCCAGACTAATATCAAAACAAACAGACGGGAACAAACTAAAGATTTTGGTTTATTAGAAAGCTGGGAAACGATTGAAAGCAGTCACGTTAAAGACCGCATGATAAAACTAGAAATCACACTTTCAGACTGGTTCTATAATTCCATTGTAAGTAAAGAAGTATTGACTATTAACCGCGATTATTTTCGCCTTGGTAAACCAATGGAACGGAGGCTTTATGAGATAGCCCGTAAACATTGCGGGGCACAAAAAGAATGGTCAATTAACCTAACACGTCTCATGGATAAAACAGGCGCAAAAAGCACCCTTCGTCTTTTCCGTTCGCGCCTTAAAGATATTGCAAAAGATAATCATTTACCCGATTACAACATTTTTGTGAATAATAACGATAACGTGACTTTCAGCCAAAAAAGAGACGTATCAAAACAAGAAATGTTACCTCTCGATGATTTGCCACATATCAGCTCTAAAACCATAGAAAGAGCACGGCAAATTGTAACTAATGCAGAGACCGGATGGGATTTTAACACGCTGCATACAGAGTTTACACAGTCCCTTATTGGAGGTTTTCGCCCTGATAAAGTAAATGGTGCATTTATTAATTTTGTAAAAAAGAAAATTATTTCTGCGCCTTAAAATCCCTCTAAATATGGGGGTATTATCAAGGAAAATAGGAACTGCTGTACCGCATTTTACTTGATAATGGAAGGCTGAAATATTGCTTTCTCTGCAATCAGGTGTTATATTGGTATTGTATCAATATTAAATTGAGGTCGTTTAGATGTTAGAGAAACTCGCAGACGTTGACAGAAAATACGTTAAAAGCAAGGTTGAAGAAGGTTTTTACACTTCTGAAATTGAGGCTGTGCGTGATGCCGTACGTAAAATGCGCGAAAAAGAAGAAAACAAAAATCTGAAAGAAATACGTACTTTACTGGCTGTTGGTCTGGAACAGATCAAACACGGAGAAACTGTTCCATACTCTGCTGATTTCATGGACAATGCCATGAGACAAGCAAAAGAAAACCACAAAGCCGGAAAGCCCATTCCTGATGAACTCAAGCCCCAAAATTAATTACACCCTTTCTTTTTCAACACAAGCTGAACAAGATATTACAGGTATCCTGCAATTTGGTCTTACAACGTGGGGTGAGACACAAGCCGAAAAATATCAGAAAAAGCTTAAAGAGACATTTGAAACACTTTTGGCTAATCCCAGTGTAGGTCGTGTAAAAGAAATATATTTTACAGGGTGCCATATGTTTCATGTTGGACGGCATGAGATTTTTTACCGTCTTGATGGCCAGACAATCCACATCGTAAGAATTTTACGGGATAACATGGCTTTTAAGCAGTGGTTCTAAAGAAGCTCAAAAGCCTTAAAATGCCAAATAGAATAAACCCTATTTGTCACAGTGTCATGAGGGGTTTTAAGGATATTATTCAAGGGATTTTATAGGGCAAAAAACGCACCATCCTATTTGGCATTAAAAGCCATTGTTATATTGGCTATTGTCACGATTAAATATGTTTTAATTTCTGTCCGTAATTAATCATGCTATGTCTGAATACAACCCAAAGCGGATGTTATGTGTACTATAAAAAGGATGCCCCTATGACTTAAAAACTGTGTTTAACGGCTCTCATTGTAGTGTGTACACGCCTTAATAGAAGAAGCGAAATTCAATCTATATTTAGGAACGAAAATGACTAATAATTTCTCGGAAAAAGAAGTGCATGAGCACATAGGCGAGCGGGGAAATTGGTGCTTTCTAAACTGATTCTATAGACGCGATTTTTTTAATATACTCATCTGGCAAGCCATTTTCTTTAGCGCCTCTTAATACATGTTCCTTATACTCGCGATAGGGCTTTAGAGTAGAGTCAGTATCTATGGCATAGTACATAATAGCTTTTATGGGCTCACCACCTTTAATTGGTTTTACTTCTACAATCTTTTTTTTATAACCTGACCCCTCTTTGAGATCCAATTTTCCTTCTTCTAATTCGCTGCTAATTTCGAAAACCACTCCTATCACCGAATGATCATCTTGATGTGTTTCTGCCGCATCGCATTTCCCTGACCCATCTTTACTCACCTTGTGGAATTTCAATTCATGCTTATCAAGAATAGCTACAGTAACTAATTTTGCCGATTGTGCTCGATCACTAAGCCTTTCAATGGACATGTTCGAGCCATATGCAAAATAAAACATCTAAATTATTCCCTAATCGTTAATATTGGCAATCATCATGTAAACCTTGTCATTCTACCTCCTGATTAATATTTTAAGAGGATACCTAACAAAAATACTCTAAGTAAGCGGGATTCACTAGACGCTTACCTTATTTCTTTATATTCATAAGCTCAGAATGCACATTCCGTACAACTTTACTATATTTATGTTGCGCGTCTCTTAACTCCTCTAAATTATAAGGATTGTCAGAAGTCTTGTCTTTTCTGCAATAATACTCTATTAATCCCGATAACAAACTATGAAAGGTTCTTAGAACCTTTTCAAAATCTTTTTTATTTTTTGAAGAAAATTGTGCATACCGTTTCAACTCCCACTCAAGTAGAAGGATTTGCTCCCAAAGCGAATAAATCTCATCGTCCTTGATGTTTATTCTATCCTGATTACTTTCTTTATTTTTACAAAGGCTTCCCAATAGAACCATATTTGCGGTTAGCTTGCTAGAGCAATCATTGTAATCCTCGGCACATTCCAAAAAGTTATCAGCCCATATTTTTATCCATTTTGTTTTTATTCGGGACTTATCTAATACTCTATTAGAAAGATGAACTAAAGTTGCACCTACAACAAGCGTAACAAGTGATGATAATGATATTATCGTATCCATAAACAAAACCTTTTTCTACTAACATCAAAAGAGCTAATATTTTAAGCGTAAATTATTTTTCAGGTTGCTGATACTTTTTTGTTCATGGCGGCTGGTCGTGCATGTTTTTTGATTGATTCTCTTGCATGGCAATTTTCTCCTTCTCTTGAAAAATCCAAAGTTTCTCTTTGAAATTTTTCAGCGGGGTTACGAAGTAAAAAATTGCGCACGCAATATTTTGATAATTAGTTTTGAAGTCTTACTTAGTTTTGAAGTCTTACCATGAAAACATCATTTTGAATAAAATACCGTACATGAATCTTACTCATGATCTTTGCCGTTAGAATTGCTCTCGCTTCTTTCGCGTCCAAAATCGCGCCGTTTTACCGGCTTACTCATGATTTCATTATGACGGTCAATAAAGGCTTGATACTTTTTATCACGATTAACATGTCGTTCCATAACGCGCTCATGCAGCAATGATAGATATTCTTTTTTCTTCTCTACAGAGGAAGGTTGCAAAGGGTCTTTGTCGCGTGTCCGGTCTTGTCGGTTATCATTGCCTGTCCTGTTAATCTGTCGCTGTTGTTCTATTCTTGGGTTTCTGATTGCCTCTGTATTACGCCCTATAGATGTTTTCAACGCCGTGCGCTCTGCCCTGCGGCTTTTATTTCCACCTGTAAACAAGCTAAATAATGAAGCAAAAAAGCCCCTGCCCTTTTGCTTTTTGGACAGCTTTTTAATTTGCCTTTTTTGTGCCTTTACCTGAATGCCTACAAGCATCTTAAAGTTACGCTCGTTTCGTGCCTTAATCCTGCGGTTAAGCTCTGCGCGGCGGGTCTTCTTGCCCTTACGCTTCATAGCTGTAACTTCTTTCCCTTCCTTCTTGGTCGGGATTTTATCAATGCCGCGCGCGGCATAGCTTTTATATTCTGTTTTAATCTGCATTTTCTCGCGCGCGGCTATGCGGTTCATTTCCTGCGCCGCAAACTTACGCAAGGTTTTAACCTCATGCACTCCGCGTGTGGTTTTCTTTCCGGCAACCTCAATTTTATCATCGTTTAAATCTCGGTATTTAGTTCGGCTCCAGCCGTCCTTTGTCTTGGGATCAAAGCTTCTTGTAGTAAACATAATATGAGCATGGTAATTGCGTTCATCACCTTCCATGCTTGGCTTGTGGAAAGCAATATCAACAGCACACCCGTAACGCTGTATCATCTCACGGGCAATAGTCTCCCCTGCTTCTCTGCGCTGCATAATGTTAAATTCATAAGGAAACGCTATTTCCCATTCCCGCGCCGTACAGGAGTTCTTACGGTTCTCCTTAGCCTCACAAGCATTCCAAAGCTTATGACGGTCACGCGCCCACTCTGGGGCATTGTCAGGGGTATAAATGCGGCTATGCTCAACGCCGCCTTTCTTGCGGTAGTCGTGTATCTCATCTGTACGCTCATCCTTAAGACGTTCTCCAGATCGATAGGCCGCAGCAGCTACAGAGGAACGCAACGCGGAACGCTGTATTTGTTTCATAGCTGCATGTAGCTCTAACGCCCGCATTGCTCTCCCTCGATGTATGATGGATTAACTCAGTGAACCTCCTTGAGGAATTAAACGCCCCCGCGTTTACCGTAAGATTTTTAAGAGTGGCGGAACACTCTTGATCTGCGCCTGAAGGCGCAATCACTTGTTAGAGTTTGAGAGGGGCAAAAACCTCTCATTTGCTCTTGAGCAAAAAGCACCCAAACTTTAGTTTGGATAAGTGCGCCCTTCTCTAAAAATTAGAAAACATTCGATTTATTACGGTCTCATATCTTTAGCCTCAATTACAACCACTATCGCAATACTATTCCCATATAAAAAATGCCCTGCTAACAGCAGAACAAAAGAATTATGGTTTCGCTTCGCTCAAAGTTTTTAAAAGCCGCTCATCGCCGCGAGGCTAGGATATTTTATGAACAGTGATAATAATGGGATTACATAATAAATCAGCCCTGCCGAGAAATTCTGTTTCTTTGTAGGATTAAGCATAACATGCTATTATGCACAAGCGTACAGGCTGGGAAGCCGTTGGCGCGAACGGTGATACTATCACCCTGCCCTCCGGTTAAAAGCTGGAGGGCAGTTTTTAAAGTAAATCTCCGCCAGTTTACGCAGGCGGTCTTATTACGCGGATAAATTTTCTATAAATAACTTTCAATAATATATTGGTCTTTAAGAAAACACCTGATATGTTTCTAACTATGTTTCAAAAAACAAAACGATACAGGTGGAAACATGTCCAAAAACAACTCAAAATACACACCCTCCCAAGCTATAAGAGCCATCAAAGGCATGACACGGAAACGCTTTTATGAAATGCTCAAAAATGGCGAAATATCTTATACAAAAGAGAAATGGGGCAAGAAAGAACGTCACATAGTAGATGGTTCTGAATTGGCTCGTGTCTTTAGTAGCGATTTCAAAATTAAAGAAACAACTGAAACAGAAAAAAGAGACAACCTGAAACAAAAGGAAACAACTGAAACAAACATAGAAAACAAGTTGTTACAACAAAAAGTTAGTTTTTTAGATGAAAAAATTCAGTCTCAAAATAAATTATTGAGCGAAGCTACAGAAAGAGAAAAAAATTTACTTGATAAATTAGACAAAACACAATCAACAATCGACAGACAAACAAACCTGATTGAAGATTTGCGCGATAAACCGCCAAAGAAGCTCGTAGAGAAGCCGAAAAGATTTTTAGGTATATTCCCTTACAAAAGTGCTTAGAGGTTATTCAGCGGCTTGTTTTTGGGGCATAAGGTTATATCCTATAGAGTTCATAATAGCATTAATGTTCTCAAACTTTGGATTTCCTTGTTCAGACAAAGCTTTTTGAATGCCATTACGAGTAATTCCTGTTTCTCCAGCAATTGCTGAAATACCTTTAACACGAGCAATCATGCGTAATTGAGAGAGCACGGCAGGAGTGCAACGATCTTTTGCATATTCTTCAAAAGCAACTTCAAGATAACCGTCAATTTCATTTGGATGATTGCGGTAATATTCTTCTTGAGCTTCATCAAATGTTCTGTATGTACGTTTATTGACCATTTTCTTTGTACTCCTTCCAATATTCTTTTGCTGTTTTAACGTCTTTTTTTTGAGTGCTTTTATTGCCACCAAACAATAAAACCACGATATTTTTTTTATCTTCTCCAAAATAAACACGGTATCCAGAACCAAAAAACATTCTTAATTCTAAAACACCTTCCCCTACCGGCTCACAATCACCATAAAGACCAGATTCAAGACGTAAAATTCTTGCCGCTATCCTTCTTTTTCCCTTTAAATCTCGTAAATTATTAAGCCAATAGTTAAACGGTTCTTTGCCTTTTTCATCTGTAAAAACAATAACTGTTTTTGATTTTATAATATGTTTCAAATTATATGCTTTCTCTTAAAATAGCATTGTATACTGTACTATGCAAGCATAATTTAATATGCACTACCGTAATTAAGCTTTTTAGTTTTCTATTGTCAAGTAAAATAGGAACTTCTGTACCGCATTTTACTTGACAATAGTCTTAAAAAACACAATCAAATTACCCCTTTAAAGACCTTTAAAAAAGGTTCTTAAAGGGCATGGTAGATATT
>JAGLRU010000428.1 GCA_023136145.1 Alphaproteobacteria bacterium | reverse complement strand
CTCCCCCCTTCTTTTACGAAGGATATTACCCTTCGTCTGTAATCTATTCCATACGTCATGCATCAATATAGCATATCGGATTATTATTTGGAAGGGCTATAGGTATGAGAAACTAAATATTTAAGATGAGGGGCTTCAGGTCTGTCTCAATGTTTGTTCTTCTTGGCAGGAACAGCATATTCCACAATTCGTACGGCAATAGCTTCCTTAGAAACGCTGACAGGGGTGCTTCGAAAACGTAGTATCCAATATGTTCTCTGTCACACGGATTTGCATCCAGCGAATTTGCTGCGGGATCAGTCTGGTCGCGTGGATGAAGAAAAACACCCTTTTTACATCTCCACCTTATGTTGCGGAGCAAATGTTAAAGCTGAAAGAATAATGATGTTCGTTTTGACGTCGCCCATTATTCAATGTTCTCCGGTAAACGATAGCTGGTACTACGGCCACCACTTTCGTTTTGAAGGAAAACATCACGTGCCTTTAGTTCTTGAATATCCCGAAGGGCCGTGTCATTCGAACACTTGGCCAGCTTAGCGTATTTGGACGTATTCATGTATCCGATGAAATCTTTTTCCAGCATACGATTGATAATAAAACGCTGGCGTTCGTTCACGGGGCTTTGATTGATTTTATTCCAAAGTTTCGCCTTGAATAAAACAGTACCAAGCGTTGTTTCAGCGTTTGATAGAGCACGTCCAAGGCATTCCAAAAACCACTCAAGCCAGACAGTGATCTCCGGTGTGCTGCGTTGCTGGTTCTCCAACTGGTCGTAATAGGCTTTGCGCTCTGCCTCAATTTGACTGGAGAGGCTGTAAAAGCGATCTGGCGTACCGTCGGCACGTGCCAGCGCCATATCACCAATTGCTCTGGCAATACGGCCATTGCCATCCTCAAACGGGTGAATTGTCACAAACCATAAATGAGCGATACCAGCTTTAAGAACAGGATCAAGACCGCTTTTCTGATCAAACCATCCAAGAAAAGCATCCATTTCCTTTTTAAGTCTATCGGCGCCTGGCGCTTCAAAATGGACTTTCTCCCGGCCTGTAGGGCCAGATACAACCTGCATTGGGCCTGCATCAACTGTGCGCCAATTGCCGACTGTAATGCGATGCATACCGCTGCGGCCTGTCGGGAATAAGGCAGCATGCCAATCGAACAAACGGTCTTTTGTCAAAGGCTTGGAAAAGCTCTGCGTGGCATCGAGCATCATCTCTACAATGCCTTCAACATCGCGGCTGGCCGGGATAAGACCCGCAACATCAATACCCAGACGTCGCGCTATTGATGATCTTACTTCTTCATGGTTCAGGGTTTCTCCTTCAATGGCGGAAGATTTAACAATGTCATTGGTCAGCGTGCTTAGGCTGGCTTCACGCCTAAGCTCAAAGCCAAGCCCCTCCATGCGGCCAAGCAAACGACCCTGGCGGTGACGTATGTCGGCCAGCTTGGATGCGAGCGCATCGGCATCCCAAGTAAAATTTGTCCAGTTTTGATGTTCGTGTATCCACATGTTTTCACCCTATTCGCCGCATTATTTAAGGCGATTATAGGATTTATTCACCGCAATAGCAAGTACAATTACCGCATATTATGCGGTGAATAAGCCCGCCATTCACCGCAGACAGGTTGTTGTTTTTATGTTAAGAAATGGTATGCCTTATCTTTCTCCTGAAAAAGAGGATGTTTCCTCCATTAAAAAATTTCTGTATATCTACTTTTCAGGTGATTTTTTGTCATTAAATTTGCTCTAAAAATCCAGAACTATCATAATCCTTATAAGCATCCATAATGATTTTTTCTATACAAACAACCTCTTCTTCAGTAAGAACCGAAAATTCTTTTTCACGACGTTTTTTTGGCATTACACCATCATTCTGACGAACAAACATAATCAAATCCTGCGCAAGCTTATTAGGCATTTCTATATACTCCATGATATTTTTCTCCGCTTCATCATGAGCAATAAGGTATGAAATTTCACGTGGCAGATCATTTTCTATTGTTGTTTTTACGCATTCGTATAAAAACTCAGCCGCTAATGTTGCATCAAAATAACGATAGAGATCCTCCGTATCATTTGTAACGTTAACATTGTGATCCTCCGTTGATTTCCATTCGATAAATGACATTAGAGGTGTAGAATGGCTTTGTAATACGCGTTGATAATCTTCAATTCTATCAAGCATAACACTGGAGACAGGAAATACCATATCTGCGGGCGAGAATTTACGTTCAGCAAGCACATGGTGAATAAGGCATCTGTGTAAGCGCCCATTACCATCTTCTAATGGATGAATATATACAAAGCCAAAGGCAATAATTGTTGCCTGTATTACCGCATCAATATCTTGGGAACGCATCCTGTTATTACAATTATTTAAGGCGGTCATTAAATCGGGCACATCATATTGTCTTGCACCAATAAACTCAGGCACAGGATCATGATTACGATCTTTTTCACCAAGAAAAACGCCTTCATCTCTATAACCAATCTTTGTAAAACGTTTATCACCAAGCAAAATATCATGCAGGCGATATAGTTCAGTTTGATTTAGAGGTTTTTTCCCTGCTTGCAGTATGGCTTGTCCCCATCGTTCCAATCTACTACGTGGGGGACGCTCTCCTTCAATTGCAAAACTTGCGCGGCTATCTGCCAACAACATAAAACTTGC
>JAGLRU010000427.1 GCA_023136145.1 Alphaproteobacteria bacterium | reverse complement strand
ACCGTGTGCGCGGGGCTGCACCTTCCGGTATTGCTGCTGCGGGTTTGCGTGATATTGGCATGAATGCTTCTACGCTTCACAGTCTTGAAGCGCGTATTAAATTTAGTCATGAAATGATGGAAAAAAATGAAGGTAAACCGCTAACCTCAAAACAACGGGATTTTATTCAAAGTACCATGCTCACTGATAAGGATGTGCTGATTGTAGATGAAGCAGGCATGGTAAGTAGCAAACAACTGGCAAATATCATTGAACTAAGCAAACAATCAGGCGCAAAGCTGATACTGGTGGGCGATCCTGCACAACTGCAAAGCATTGAGGCGGGAGCTGCGTTCCGTGCTTTGCTGAAGCATAATAATTCTGCTGCCCTTACTGAAGTACATCGCCAAAAAACCGACTGGCAACGAAATGCCACTATGCAGCTTTCACAAGGAAATATTGCTGAAGCTTTACATGCCTATGAACAAAATGGCTGCGTTGAATTCAGCAAAAACAGACAAGCCGCCAAAACACGACTAATGACCGATATGATGGAGTCCTGTCATACAACACCGGAACAAAGCCGTCTTGTATTGGCTTACACCCGTAGGGATGTGGCAGACCTCAATGCCATGATAAAAGCGGAAATGGTAAAGGCCGGTAAAGTCTCTGCTGAAAACACGGAAATATCCGTTTCGGTAAAAAACGGAGACGATCATACGCAGGAAATACAAGGCTTTTCTGTGGGTGATCGCATTATGTTCCGCGAGAACAACCGTGATCTTAATGTAATGAACGGATCGTTTGGCACGTTGCAAGATATTAGAAATGGACAGTTTCATGTCACTTTGGATAATGGCAAGAACGTTACATTTTCACCTAAAGAATATAACAGTTTTCAGCTTGGTTATGCTGCCACAGTGCATAAATCACAGGGCATGACAGTGGATGAAACTTATGTGCTGGCTACACCGCATTTTGATCGTCATACCAGCTACGTTGCACTGAGCCGTCATAAACAACAGGTGAAACTCTATGCCAATACACGGGATTTCAAGGATCGTGAGGGCTTACAGCAAGCTCTTGAAAAGCAAGGTGAAAAATTGTCCACGCTTGACTTTAGCAATGCGCAGAAAAAGCAACAGCCACAACGACAATCGAAATTGCTGGATCAGCAGGATTTTATCAAACTCCGCGATGGATTTTTACAACAGACATTACAACAGATAGAAGTGAAACCAAAAAAATCCCACGATAAAACACACTATCCCGCCAGAACATACGAGCCGGAACGGTAGTGCTTTCTGACTGTTTTCTTGTACAGTTTAATCACCAAGCTTTTCTTTTAAAGCTTTGTATTGCCTTTGGTGTTTTTCAGGATTATTTGTTTTTAGTTTATTATTTTTCTGATTTAGGTACTATATGTACCCAAAATTCATAAAATATAAACCTATGATCATCTTAATATATCTGTAGGGGCTGTCCCAGATAACGCATAA
>JAGLRU010000426.1 GCA_023136145.1 Alphaproteobacteria bacterium | reverse complement strand
CACCTTTACCGCATCATAAGAAAGATAAAAACATGTCACAAGTATCTCCGACAATCGGTTCCGGCAAGACGCATCTGGAGTACCGTCAGACTGATAACGATGGAAAAACGGCTCTAATGAATCATCACAAAGGTTCCTCCGTTCCATCGTATGCTGCCGCAGGTATGATATGGCTGGATGATGCAGCAACGCCGTGGCTCTTGAAGGTTTATGACGGAACGGACTGGGTTGCGCTTTCCTCAATCAATGCTTCGACCAATGCGATTGAAGCCTATCATGGAACAGCACCTCTGCGTCTTTTAAACAATGCGACGGATACAGGTGCAGCTAATACTTATGTCGTTGCTCCTGTTCCCGCAATCACCGCCTATGTAACAGGGCAGATTGTTTTTTTAAAACCTATAAACACCAGTACAGGTGCGAGCACGCTTGCTGTGAGTTCTCTTGCCGCAAAAAACATCAAGCTTTCGGATGGTTCTGACCCTGCCTCTGGTTCTCTGGCGGCGACTGGCGTTTACGCGCTGATGTATGATGGGACGAATTTTATTGTCCTCAATCCGACGCTGGTTTCTATTACCGTCAAGGACTCCAATCTGACTATTCAGGCTGATGGAGACGCGACGAAGCAACTTAGGTTTCAGACCTCCGGGATCACGACCGCGATGACCAGAACGCTGACCGTTCCCGACAAGGATGGAACAATTGCGACGCTTATCGATGTGATGCCCGCCGGAAGTGTGATGCTTTATGCCGGACTGACAGAGCCTTCTGGTTGGCTGTTCTGTTACGGGCAGGCTGTCAGTCGCACGACATACTCGGCATTATTCGCAATCGTTAGCACAACGTATGGAGTTGGTGATGGCTCAACGACTTTTAACGTTCCTGATATTCGTGGGCGCGTTGTTGCCGGTCAGGATGATATGGGCGGATCGTCTGCAAACAGGCTGACAAACCAATCAGGTGGTCTTAATGGGGATACTTTAGGAGCAACCGGCGGGGAAGAAGCTCATACTTTGCTGACGGCCAGTATGCCAGCGCATACTCATTCAGTTACAGCTGTTGGTTCAGGAAGTTTTGTTGTTGCCAATAGTTCCGGATCATCTGCTGCCGGGTCAAGTTCTTTGACAACAACATCTACAGGTGGTGGCGATGCTCACAACAACGTGCAGCCGACGATTATCTTGAATTACATTATCAAGACGTAAGAGAAAAAATATGTCTGCTTATAAATTCGGACAGTCCGTGCAAATACGCGATGCCGGTTTGGAGGAAACATGACAATAGATGCAGCCGCAATGCCACTGTTTATGCTGACGATTACGTTGGTTGTTCATTTAGTCGCCACTGTATGGTGGGCTGCCTCGCTGACCAAGCGTGTCGATCATATCGAAAAATGGATATCCAGCAATGAGCATACTGCCGAGAGGTTAGCCGCAATGGAGCAACAGATCGAAAACATGATCGGCGGCATTACGCGGATCGAGCGGCATTTGAGATCTGGAGGATAAACAATGCTTTCCATCTTTCTTCCACGCGGGATTCGCAACAACAATCCCGGCAATATACGCTTGTCCAAAACGGTATGGCAGGGGCAAAAACCTGCACCACAAACAGACAAGGATTTTGTCGAGTTCACTACTCCGTTATATGGTCTTCGCGCTCTGATGAGAACGCTGCTGACTTACTATCTGAAATATAATCTGGACACGGTGGAATGTATTATCAATCGCTTTGCGCCACCGCATGAAAATGCTACTGACAGTTATATTCATCATATTGCGAAGTCACTGAAAGTTAGGCGTACGGACAGGATAGATTTGACTTCAAGACCTCTGATGACGCTGTTGGCTAGTGGGATTGTCTTACATGAAAACGGAGTTCCGCCATCCGGCAGACCGTCCGGCTGGTATGAAAAGGAACTCTACGATCAGGCTGTAAGTTTGGTACTTCCACCCCGCAATTTGAAATGAAATGAAAGGAAAATTCAATGCAGGATTTTTTTGATTGGTTTTTGCGACATTTATCAGCCTGTATATATGGCGCGGTAGGACACGGAGGAAACGAAAAAGCAGATCGACTGGAATAATGCTGTTTGGCTGGAGCTTTGCGAAAAGAAAATTTAGGGTCAGGACTTACTTGGAATATTAAACGGACTTGTACGCTTTACGGTCTAACCATTGACAAATAAAAAACCCTTTGAGATTATTATTAGCGCATTACGCTAATAATAATCTCAAAGGACTTATAACAATGATCAAGGATAAGGGCAATGACAGAAAAAGTCAAGAATCAACAAAAGAGTATCGTAATAGTAAATGTAAATCGGGTGTAGGGAAGTCATGGAAGAAGGTACAGAAAATATCGGAGACAGTTCCACCTCCAGCCCGTCCAACGGGCAAAAAGAGGAAATAGAAGATTCTATTTATGAAATTGATTTTAGAATAAAGTCAGCACTGCGTTATTGCAAAAAAAGATGTAGCACTTTTGAATTTCTACATAATTTTTGTATATGTATAGCTTTATTTGGAGGGAGTACAGCCGTTGCTGTATTTTCTAAATACCCTTTAGTCGGAAGTATCTGTGGATTAATTGTAGCGGCTATATTTTCGGCAGATTCAGCTATAGATTTTTCCAGACGGTCTGAAAAATACAACAACTTGTTCAACAGATTTAATGATTTATCTATAAAAATTCATTCAGAAATCTATTCAAGTGAGTTTTTAATTCGTATAAAGAATGATATGACCAATATACAAAGAGATGTTCCGGCAACTTTGCGTGTATTGGATGTTTTATGCCACAATCAAGAAGCAAAATTTCAGGGAATAGAAGACGATCAATATGAGATTGATTTTTGGCATAGGTTGTTAATGAATGTGTGGAAATTTGAGAATTGGCAACCGAAAAAATTATCCAACAATCATCTTGTTCAAAATACTTCCAAATAACACCGTACCATCCAGATTCCGCGCATTGTACTGGAAACAAAATTCATCAAGATACTTGTCCAGTTGGTTTAGCTAGACTCATAAGACGCGCAGACGCGCTTCCAGACCCCCCGCGCAAGGCGGGGGTGACGATTTGTAGGGTATTGATTTAAACAACGCCTCGATCCTAAGGGATCGGGGCGTTTTTTTGTGCCTGTAATAAGCTTTGTCATAAAGAAATTATCCTGCTTTGTTGGACAGGTTTGCGGCAAAGTTGAGTTGCAAATTAACATAATAAATAAATAACTCATTAATGGAGGTTGATTCCACATAAAATGATTGCGTCATACTTGCCTTTTTCCTATGAATGTACTGTCGCATATAACGGGTTCCTTGTATTTGCGGGCGTGGCGGAATTGGTAGACGCGCTGGATTTAGGATCCAGTGTCGAAAGACGTGTGGGTTCAAGTCCCTCCGCCCGCACCATCACGAGGGGAGGGGGAGCCTGTTTGTAAACCAGAGAGGATGAAATTTTACCTGATGCAAATTACACAGACAAAAAGCGAAGCACTGAAGCGTGAGTTCACAGTTACGCTGTCGGCAGACGAAATTGGCCAGAAGGTTGACGAAAAACTTGCGGAGATCGGCAAGACGGCAAACATGCCGGGTTTCAGGCCGGGAAAAATTCCCATCACACTTCTAAAATCGAAGTACGGTAAGGAGGTGATGGGCGAGGTGCTGGAAAGCACTGTTAACGACAGCACGTTGAAGGCTATCAATGAAAACGAGCTGCGTCCGGCTATGCGCCCAAAGATTGAAGTAAAGATATTCGATGAAAAAGAGGGGCTTGAATACACTATGGCCATTGAGCTGCTGCCGGAAATTAATGTGGTGGATTTCTCTGGTATCAAGTTGGAAAAACTGACGGCGAACTCGGACGCTAAAGCTGTTAAGGAGGCATTGGAGCGCATCGCCGTTGGCAACAAGACTTCGGAAAAAATCGAAGAGAGTCATGTTTCCGTTAATGGTGATGTCATCGTTATTGATTTTGATGGCACTGTGGATGGCAAGCCTTTCCCTGGCATGAAGAGCAGTGATTTCGCGCTGGAGTTGGGGTCAAAAAGCTTTATTGGTACTTTTGAAGATCAGCTCGTTGGCGCAAAGGTGGGAGATCATAAAGTCGTGAAAGTGACCTTCCCAAAAGATTACGGGCAGGAGGAATTGCGTGGCGTAGAAGCTGTATTTGAAGTTGATGTAAAAGAGCTGCGTTCGCTTGTTACTCCTGCGCTGGACGAGGCATTCGCAAAAACTATTGGTTTCGAGAGTCTGGCCAAATTAGAGGAAGCGGTAGAGAAACAGATTCAGAACGAATACGAGCAGATTGCGCGGATGAACATAAAACGCGGTTTGCTGGACGCATTGGATGAAGCACATACTTTTGAAGTGCCGAGCGGTATGGTCGAAGCGGAATTTCAGGGCATTTTGCAGCAACTGAAGGGTCAGCAGCCACCGCCTTCGGATGATCCTGCTCATGTTCATGATTCAGAATGCAATCACGACTCTGCTACCGAAGAAGAGAAAAAGGAATACGGGAAAATTGCTGAGCGTCGAGTTAAACTTGGGCTTATTCTGGCTGAAGTCGGGCGAATTAATAAAATTGAGGTTACGAATCAGGAATTACAGCAGGCTGTTATCAGTGAATCGCGTCGCCATCCCGGAAAGGAACGCCAGATTTTTGAATTTTATCAGAAAAATCAGGGTGCTCTCGAAGGATTAAAGGCACCGATATATGAAGATAAAGTTGTTGATCACATTCTGGAAAAAGCTGAAATAACCGTACGTCAAGTAACTGTTGAGGAATTAGCAAAATCTGCCGAACAGGAAATGCCTGTAAAGGGTTAGGTTTACCTCTAAAAACCTCTTTTTGCGTCATTCCGGCGAAATTTGGAATCTTGTAACTTCTTGAAACAATTAGATTCTGGCTTTTGCCGGAATGATGATATTGGAAGATTTTGGAGTTTTTAGAGATGACTTTAAGTCTGTCGTATAGAAATTTCTTAAACTAATCTTTCAAGCTTGCTAGTATAGATGGCTGGTCGGAAATGATCAGTCACCTTTATCTTTTTGCCATTATTAAAGAGGAACCACATGACGCATATTTCGGAGCAAATGAACACCTTGGTACCTATGGTTGTTGAACAAACTGCGCGTGGGGAGCGTTCCTACGACATCTATTCCCGTTTGTTGAAGGAGAGAATCATTTTCTTGTCTGGCACAGTAGACGACCATGTAGCGAGTCTTGTTTGTGCTCAATTGTTGTTTTTGGAATCGGAAAATCCGAAGCGCGACATATATCTTTACGTCAATTCTCCCGGTGGTGTCGTGACATCTGGACTTGCTATGTACGATACGATGCAGTATATTAAACCAGACGTTGCGACGGTGTGCATTGGTCAGGCGTGTTCTATGGGATCGCTGCTTTTGGCTGCTGGTGCTACAGGTAAGAGGTATAGCCTCCCAAATTCTCGTATTATGGTTCATCAGCCTTCCGGTGGCGCACAGGGTCAAGCGACGGACATAGAGATTCAGGCCAAAGAGATTCTGAGTTTGCGTCATAGGTTAAATGATCTTTATGTGAAGCATACCGGTCAGAAATTGAAGGCGATTGAAGAAGCTCTGGAACGGGATCGATTTATGTCAGCGGAGGAAGCTAAGGCTTTTGGTATCGTTGACCAGATTGTTGAGAAGCAGCCGTTTGAGACGGATGATAAAAAAGCGGATTGAGAGTTTGTAATTAAACACTGTCTGCTCATTTTGACGCAGGTATCTGGAAGGTAGTCTTGCCGTTGTGTAGGCACTCATAATAGCTAATGTTCATGAGGTAACAGGGACAGCGCGAAAGGATAAAAAATGAATGAAACAACGGAAACAACGATTGAGACTGGAGTTAAATATCCGGTATTGCCTTTAAGGGATATCGTGGTGTTCCCGTACATGATCGTGCCTCTTTTTGTTGGGCGCGAGAAGTCTGTTCGTGCGCTGGAAAGTGCGATGAAGGTTGGCAAGCAGATCGTTCTGGTGACGCAGAAATCTGCCAAGCAGGACGATCCTTCTCCGGGAGATTTATTCGATATAGGCACGATGGGGACGGTTCTTCAATTGCTCAAACTGCCGGATGGTACTGTGAAGGTGCTGGTCGAGGGGCAAAGCCGTGTCAAGATTATTTCCTATACCGATAGGTCGGAATATTTCGAGGGCACTGTTGATGTTCTTCAGAAATTGCCGGCGGAAGACGAGACAACTGCTGCGTTGATGCGTGCTTGCGTTGCGCAGTTTGATCAGTATGTAAAGCTGAACAGGAAGATACCTCCTGAAATCATTGCGTCCATCACTGGGATAGATGATCCAGAGAAATTGGCGGACACGGTGGCATCGTACCTTTCCCTGAAGATTCCCGATCGCCAGAAACTTTTGGAGATAATGGATGTATCTGAGCGGATGGAGCAGATTTTTAGATTCATGGAAGGCGAAATCGGTGTTTTGGAGATTGATAAGCGCGTTCGTGGACGCGTTAAGCGTCAGATGGAGAAAACTCAGCGCGAGTACTATCTGAATGAGCAAATGAAAGCCATTCAGAAGGAACTCAACGAAGGTGAAAGCTGCGTTGATGAACTTATCGAACTTGAAGAGAAAATTAAGAAAGCTCGCATGAGCAAGGAGGCAAGAGTCAAGTGTCAGACTGAACTGAAAAAACTCAAGCAGATGAGTCCGATGTCGGCAGAGGCAACGGTGGTTCGCAATTATCTCGACTGGATGGTGGCTATTCCATGGAATAAGCGATCCAAAACCATGAAGGATCTGAAATCCGCAGAGAAGGTGTTGGAGGACGATCATTACGGCCTTAAAAAGGTTAAGGAGCGTATCCTCGAATATCTGGCTGTGCAGCTTCGTGTTAGGAAAGTGAAGGGGCCGATTCTCTGCTTAGTTGGTCCGCCGGGTGTTGGGAAAACTTCTCTTGGAAAATCTATAGCAAGAGCAACCAGTCGCAAATTTGTGCGGATGTCGTTGGGTGGCGTGCGGGATGAGTCGGAGATCAGAGGTCACCGCAAAACCTATATTGGTTCCATGCCCGGAAAAATCATTCACGGTATGAAAAAGGCTAAGACATCCAATCCGCTTTTCCTGTTGGACGAAGTGGATAAGCTTGGCCAAGATTGGCGCGGGGATCCTTCTTCGGCTTTGTTGGAAGTGCTGGATCCAGAACAGAACAACACCTTTAACGATCACTACCTTGAAGTTGATTACGACCTGTCTGATGTGATGTTTATTTGCACCGCGAATACGCTGGACTTGCCGAGGCCATTGCTGGATCGTATGGAGGTCATTCGTATTCCGGGCTATACCGAGGATGAAAAGGTTGAAATAGCCAAGCGTCATTTGCTTGAAAAGCAATTGGGGAATAACGGTCTAAAGAAGGGCGAGTTTTTGATTAACGATGCTGCTTTGCGGCACTTGGTGCGCTATTACACCCGCGAGGCAGGGGTTCGTAATCTGGAGCGCGAGATTTCTAATCTTGCGCGTAAGGCGATCAGGGAAATTATGCTTGGAAAAAAACAAACGATTTCCATCACTCCGAAAAATATCGCGAAATATGCGGGCGTTCCGCGCTTCCGATATGGTCAGGCGGAAGAAAAGGATCGCGTTGGTTGCGTGACGGGTTTAGCATGGACGGAAGTTGGCGGGGAGCTGTTGCAAATTGAAGCCGTCACGGTTCCAGTGACTAAGGGTGGCAAGGTTACGATGACCGGCAAGCTCGGAGATGTGATGAAGGAATCGATTCAGGTTGCAGAGATGCTTGTAAAGTCTCGTGCGCATTCTTTGGGAATCAAGTCGAATATTTTCGAATCGGTGGGAGTTCATATTCATGTTCCTGAAGGGGCGACTCCGAAAGACGGGCCTTCAGCTGGTCTTGCTATGGTAACTTCCATTGTGTCCGCGTTAACGGGTATTCCAATTCACAAAGATATTGCCATGACGGGCGAGGTGGATTTGTTGGGGAATGCGTTGCCGATTGGTGGTCTTAAGGAGAAACTTCTGGCTGCATTGCGTGGAGGCGTAAACAAGGTTTTGATTCCAAAGGAAAACGCCAAGGATTTGGTTGAAATCCCTGATAATGTTAAAAAAGGGCTGGAGATCGTTCCTGTAACGTTTATCACGGAAGTTCTTCAACATGCTTTGCTGAAAATGCCATC
>JAGLRU010000425.1 GCA_023136145.1 Alphaproteobacteria bacterium | reverse complement strand
AAGAGTATGACGGCTTAAAAAACCACCGCTTTTTATGGCAAAGAAAATGCGCATGATTTTTATTTACAAACACTGTATTTTGAAAAGCAATCATGCTAAAAAATAGAGAATTCATATTCAGGAGTAAAAACATGACTCGTCAAAGATTTTATTTATTTGCTATTTTTATGGCTTTTGCCTCTTGCATCTTTTTAACGTCTTTTGCGCAGGCACAAACTGTTTCGCTTGATCCAAAACGTATTGTTTTTACAGGCCGTGATCGAACCAAAGAAATCTTCCTTATGAATTCCGGTGATAAAGAAGCCGTTTACCGCGTATTTTTTCAGGAAATGAAAATGGATAAAGACGGGGGCGTTAAAGTCATTAAGAAAGAGGATGTCCCCGAAGGTTACAGCGCCGCAAGCACCATGATCCGTTATTCCCCGCGTCAGGTTACAATCCCTGCCCATGGCTCGCAGGTAGTTATGTTTATGGCGCGTAAAAAGAAAACTACGGCAGACGGTGAATATCGCTCCCACGCCGTTTTTCAGGCTGTCCCTCAGGATGCCGGTGAAACTCTGGATGATATTGTTTTGAAAGAAGGTGAAATCGGTGTGAAAATTACACCGATCTTTGGTATCTCCATTCCTGTTATTATACGTCAGGGGGATCTATCCGCCACAGCCGAAATCTCCGGTTTGAAAATAGAAGACGGTAAAGAAGGCAAGAAAATATTAAATTTAACGCTCCATCGTAAAGGCAATCGTTCCCTATATGGTTCCTTTACAGCAAACTATACTCCGCCGGGCAGCAAAAAAGAGGTAGCTGTCGGATACATCAAGGGCGTAGCTGTTTATGACGGTCTGGCTGCGCGGACTTTAAAAATCGCCTTGAATCCGCCGGAAGGAACATCTCTTAAAAAAGGCGGTAAAATTGTTCTGAAATTTGAAGAAGACCGTGATATGGGCGGTGATGCTAAAGCGGAAGCCTCAATAGTAATTAAGTAATCTGATGATTGTTGCATTGTTCCTGTCTTTTCCGTCGCTATTCCAGCCTTCGAGGGAATAACGGTGAGGTATGCGGGAATAATAATTCTGCTTTTTCTTTTTCTGTCCGGTGCGGCACAGGCACAGAAAAGTTCTGTTTCTTATGTAGAGCACAGCTTTGAAAAAGAGATTCTTCTTTTTCTGTCCGGTGAAGCAAAGACACAGAAAGGCTCTGTTTCTTATGTGGAGCGCAGTTTTGAAGAAGAGCTTATTCTTTCTGTCCGGTTAAAAAATTATATCCTGAGCGAAGGAATTATTGCCTATCAGCATCAGACCGGCGTGCTGCTCCCTCTCGGGGAAATGATGTCGGCTCTGGAATTTGCCGTTGATGTTAATGCCCGCACAGGTATTGCCGACGGCTGGTTCCTGCGTGAAAACCGCAGTTTTTTTCTGGATGCGATCAAAGGCGAGCTTACCATTTTGGGGAAAAAACAAAGCTATCAAAAAGAACTCGTCGAACTTCATAACGATGATATTTATGTTGATGCTTCTTTGCTTTCCAAGTGGTTTCCTGTTGATGCCGATGTCGCGCTGTCACTATCGCGAGTTATTATTTCTTCGCGAGAGCCGCTGCCGCTGGAAGAACGTCTGGAGCGTGAAAAAAATCAAGGGCGTTTGGGTAAGGGCGGACAAGCTAAAGAAATCCCTCTGCCGCCGCTTTTCTCGCCTTACAGTTTGTTCAGCACGCCTGGTATTGATGTTGATTTACGCACCGGATATCAGGATACGAACGGGGGTAAATCCTATGATGGTTCCTATAATTTATTTTTTGCCGGAGATCTTCTTTACATGACCGGCAATATTTTTGTCGCAGGAAGCAAAGAAGATGCTCTTGGAAGTCTCCGTATGACATTAGAGCGCAAAGATTCGAATGGCGGGCTGACTCCTCTGGGGCTTTCTGAAATTACAATCGGTGATGTTTTTACGCCTAGCATTCCTCTCATGGTTAACTCTAAATCAGGGCGCGGTGTTCGTCTGACGAATTTCCCCATGGAAGCTATTCGGGAGTTTGACCGCATTACTTTGCGTGATGACCTTCCCATCGGATGGGAGGTCGAACTTTATCGAAATGACTCACTTATAGACGCACAGACAACACCTGATGAAAACGGACGCTATGAATTTGAGAATGTTTCTCTGCTCTTTGGCAAAAATGTTCTCAAACTGATGTTCTATGGACCGCAAGGGCAAAGACGTGAAGAAATTCATACCTATAATGTGGGGAACGGTGCAACGCCGCGCGGAAAACACTTCTTTTCATTAGCCGTTAATCAGCAAGATAAAGACGTATTTAATTCTATTAATGAAAATTCGGGTGCGAGTGCTGGTCCCGATGATGGAAAGCTTCGCGGCGTTTTTGAATATCAAACAGGTCTGACAAAACGCATATCTTTAAAAGCGGATGTTTCTTCTGTCTATCTTGACGGACAGCGTGAGAATTTTACGAGACTGGGGCTTTTGACTTCAGTTTTTGGAGCTTTTACGGAGGTTAATGCGGTTTCTCTTATAGGGGGCGGTCATGCAGCAGAAATAGCAACCCAGTTTGATTTTTTAGGTCTTAATACAAACATCTTTCACGAACATTTTTTTCCTGGATTTTTTAGTGAGGAAATACAGTCTGGCAATGACCCTGTAAGGGATAGAACCAAACTGTCTTTCAACGGCGCATTTTCCTTACTTGTTTTGCCGCGGCTGTCATATGGTTTGGACCTAGGGTATGAAAAACGAGAATCCGGGGAAGCTCTTCTGGATTTCAGTAACAGACTGTCAGGCAGTATTAAAGGCGTTAGTTTTACCAATAACCTAACAGGACAAAAAGCCCTGAATACGACATCAGACAGTGATCTGCAATTATCAGGGGCTTTTTTACTCAATACATCAGATGTTTTTGATATTGAAACGCTGTCTTTGCGCGGATCAATGAATTATACAATTGAGCCTGAACAAGAATTTACAAGCGTTTCTCTAACTTCTGATTATGATCTTAATGAAGATACCGGAGTGCGTTTTGGTGTTAATCTGCAAATAGCCGGTGAAAAAGCCGTAAATTATAGTGCTGGATTAAATAGAGATTTTGATGCTTTTGCTGTGTCAGTGGATTCCAGTTATAATGACCATGGGGATTTTTCTATTTTCATGGCACTTAATTTTTCTTTTGATCCAAAGTCAAAAGGGGAAATATCGAACTTTTCCCGTGATAAAAGTGCAGGAGAGGGTGTTGTTCTGTCTCGCATATTTCTTGATAATAATTCCAACCGTATCTTTGATGAAGGGGATGAACCTGTTGAAGGAGCGCAACTCAATATTGGAGGGCGTTCAAGTGAAGAAGAAAGCAGTGAAGGTGGTTTTGTTCGTGTCGGGAATCTTTCTGCTCATAGGCCGGTTAATGTATCGCTTGACGCAAGAAGCCTTCCCGATCCCTACTGGATTTCAACTGTGGAGGGAAATCAGATTATTCCGCGTCCCGGTAAAGTAACCAGAATGAATTTTCCTGTTAGCACAACAGGAGAAATTGACGGAACGGTTTATATGGGAGCCGGTGGAAAATTAAAAGAAATCGCAAGTGTCAGAATACAGTTACTAGATGAGAAGGGGGGTGTTATTAGAACAGAAAAAACAGCCTTTGATGGATTTTACTTATTTCTTAATGTGTTACCAGGAAAATACACACTTCGTATAGAACCGGAACAACTTAATAAATTAGGGATACTTGCTCCCGGAAATTTGACCGCAGAAATTGAAAAAGACGGGAGTATTTTAAATGGCTTTGATTTTTATCTTGCGGAACCAAAGTCTTAATGTGTGTACTTAAACGCCTTTGATAACGGCCTGCAAGCAAGGAGGAAGATCAGCGTAGGGCTTCAGCCATTATAATACCAATGCAGAGTGATAATATGTATTACGGGAAATAATATATATTTTTACACACTAATACAGATTCCATAGAAGCATAAACGCTCTTATGGAAAACTCAGCGATTCAACGTATCATAGCTTTGAGCCGAGAATGTCTGCTTGGCTGAAAATTTTATTGATTTTACAGTTGGCTTCACAGTTGGCTTCATAAATGACTTTAATGACTTTTTTATTGTCTTCGTTTCTTTTTTCTTTTTAGATGGCTTAATCAGTACCCATTTTGATAGAACTTTGCCATCAGCATCACGCCATTTTCCATCGCGGCGTTTCAGATATTTTTTGATAGCTTTGTTACCTGCGACAGGATTTTTAAAATTCCATATATTATCGATGGCACCTTCCATAATCATAGAATACACTGCCGTCTCAATGGCCTGACGAACGCCTAACTGTACGGGTTCATTAAGACTGAATCCAGCTTCCGCCTGAAACAATTTATCAAACGTAATATATTTCAGGAAGTTGGCATCAAAGACTGTGGAATAGATAGTTTTTGAACTGGTAACAGAAAGCAGCACTTCACCATTTTGAACATTGATCGCCCGCAAATAGACTGTTATCAAATCCTTGTGATATT
>JAGLRU010000424.1 GCA_023136145.1 Alphaproteobacteria bacterium | reverse complement strand
CCACCTGATATCCCGTTAGTACTGCGACGGAGGCGGCGCGTAGAGCTACTTCGGTCTTACCGAAGCCGACATCTCCGCAGATAAGCCTGTCCATTGCCTGATCTTTGCCGAGGTCTTCCAGAACGTCTTCAATGGCTTTTTGCTGATCTTCCGTTTCAGGATAGGGAAAGCCCGCGCAGAATTTTTCGTAAGAATCATCTTGCAAAGGGATGGGGTCAGTATGGCGCAGCACTCGTGCGGCAGCGATTTTCAGGAGTTCTTCTGCCAGTATTAGCAAGTCTCGCTTAACTCTGGCTTTTCGTGCATGCCATGCTACACCGCCGAGCTTGTCGAGGACGGATTCTGAGTTTGCCGAGCCGTAGCGCGATAGCATATCGAGGTTTTCTACGGGGACGAAGAGTTTGTCTCCGCCTGCATATATTAGCTTTAGGCAGTCATGTGGCGTGTTATCGACGACGAGGGTCTTAAGTTTGTCAAATTTTCCGACACCATGTTCTTCATGAACGATGAAATCGCCTTCGTGCAACTGGCCGATCTCGAACAGAAAAGCCGCACTCTTTTTCTTTTTTTTCGATGTGCGGGAGAGACGATCTCCGAGCATGTCTTGTTCGGTAAGGACGGCTAGGTCTTTCGTTTCAAAACCATGCTCAAGACCGAGGATGGCAAGATCATATTTTTTGGAGGTATATAGCCCTTGTTCTTCCAGCAGATGTTTTAGGCGGTCTTTTGAACCAGTGCTGTAAGCTGCGAGCAGGACTTTTTTTCCAGACTTGTTCAGGGCTTCGATATGTTCGTGGATGGTGGCATATAAATCAGCTCCCGACTGTGAGCGAATATTACTAAAATCACGGCCTTTTCTTCCACCACTATCGGGGTGTCCGGGAGTGGGTGGAAATGGGGATATATCAATCACTGGATAACCGGCGAGTTTTTTCAACCATTCGGCTTGTGGTAGGTACAGTGCCTCGACTGGTGTGGGGCGGTATTGCGCCGGTTTCCCTTTCTGTTCTACCTGAAGCATAGATAGTCGCGCTTGATATAAGTCTGTTATCTGCTGTATTCGCGCATCGCAGGACTGTTTTATCTGATGATCCAGTGTGATCGTTGCTTCCGGAACATAATCAAACAGCGTTTCCAAATTAGGATGATACAGCGGTAGCCAGTGTTCCATGCCCGCGTATTTTCTGCCTTCGCTGATAGATTCATAAAGGGCATCATCTTTGTTGATGGAGCCGAATATTTCACGGTATTTGTTTTGGAAGTTTTCAATCGCTTCGGGCGTAAGCGGTGCTTCGGAGACAGGAATAAGGGAAATCTCATCATCGTCCCCGATTGTCCGCTGGCTTAGGGCATCAAATGAGCGGATGTGTTTAATGTTATTGTCGAAGCGATCTATACGAAGCGGATTTGGTGATCCTGCCGGAAAAATGTCGATTAGCCCACCGCGCAGCGCGTATTCTCCGGCCTCGCGCACTGTCTCGGTGCGGTGATAGCCGTTTGCTAGCAGGAATTCCTGTAGTTTCGGCATATCGAGCTTTCCGCCGGCTTTAGCACTGAATGAGGAATCTTGGAGCAAGTTTCTCGGCGGCAGGCGTTGAAGGATAGCAGAGACTGTCGTTAGGATAACCAGTGGTTTTGTGCTGTTACGATGCAAAAGGCGCGACAATGTTTTCAGCCGCTCTCCGACGACATTCGGTGTCGGAGAGATGCGGTCATAAGGGAGGCAGTCCCATGCCGGAAAACGCAGGATTTCCACATCGGGCGCAAAGAATCGGAGTGCCTCATGTATTTGCTCAAAGCGTAGGTCGTCCGTGGAAACGTGGAGGATGGGGAAGGGGTTTTCTTTCGCTAGCTGTCTTAAAAAGACAGAATCATATCCCTCCGGCACGCCAAAAATAGTGTGCCGTTCTGATCGGGGTGGAGCAACTGCAGGGTTTGTTTGCGACATATTCTCTCTTTATATTGAAGAGATATGTAACATTTCAGTGGATGATTCGAGTAACCTTTTTTTCAGGCAGACAGTGTTTTCTCTGAAAGGTTGTGGTTTTTGGTGAAATCGTTTGGTTTGTATTTCATAACTGGCACTAAAAACAGAGCTTTTAGAAAAGTGAGATGTCGGTTCAAACTGGATGTTCAAAGTTTTGGCATCGAAGGCTTCGATGGTGATCATGACATCTTTCTCGAAGCAGGCATTTAATAGTCTTTGGAATCCAACCATTTTCGTGATTTCGTCTATTTTGATCGGGAATGTATAGTTGATTGTGTGTTTGTACGGATCGTACATAAAGGTGGAGGCTGGTTTGTCTGCTGTATTGAGGAATCGCGGTGTGACTTCAGATATACCGCGTAGCTGTCTGTCGATTTTTCCAAGAGCCATTACTTTTTGAATTGGTAATCTTAAGCTTTTGATGTTTTTTGGCATTTTTGACCTCAAATATTTACAGAAGAATGACAACCTATAATATAATCTTATGGTAAAAAACAAGTAAGGTCAATTTGAATATTATTTTGAAGTGGGTGTGTTTGTTAAGGATATTTATATGAATGATTTTATGTATATTGTAACTTAGCTTGTTCCATACTATAGTTTTACATAATATTTTATGTAAAACTATAGTACATTGCTTTTCCATTCAAAACATCGGATAAATTCTGAACTTCAAAATTCAGGAGAATCGCTATGACTAAGGATTTCATCGCAAAACGTCTTGATAAAATAAAGCCCTCTGCAACGCTTGCATTGGCAGCGAAAGCGCAAGAAATGAAGGCGCAGGGAAGGGATGTGATTGGGTTGGCTGTTGGAGAGCCGGATTTCGATACGCCCGATTTCATCAAGGTCGGAGCCAAAGCTGCGATGGACAAGGGGCAGACCAAATACACGCCGGTAACGGGAACCATAGAACTGCGGAAGACAATTTGCGAAAAATTCAAGCGCGAAAATAACCTGACCTACGCGCCGGAGCAGGTGATCGTCGGAACGGGCGGCAAGCAGGTTTTGTACAATGCGTTTATGGCTACATTAAGTCCCGGTGACGAAGTGATTATCGTCGCGCCGTATTGGCTATCATATCCAGAGATGGTGATGCTGGCGGAAGGTACGCCGGTGATAATAGAAACGAAGCAGGAGCAGGGCTTCAAGATGTCTCCGCAGGCGTTGGAAAAAGCTATTACGCCGCGCACGAAATGGGTCATCATTAATTCTCCGAGTAATCCGACGGGGGCAGCTTATTCGCTGGAAGACCTGAAGGCACTGGGTGAAGTGCTCAAAAAACATCCGCACGTGCATGTTATGTCGGACGACATTTACGAACATTTAATTTACGATGATTTTAAGTTTTCCACCATCGCGGAGGCTGTGCCGGAACTATATGATCG
>JAGLRU010000423.1 GCA_023136145.1 Alphaproteobacteria bacterium | reverse complement strand
CTGAGGCGATAGTGAGATTGGCGGCTGTAACATCAATAACATATTGCTGGGTAGTTGTATTAGCTTCATGTGTTAATATTCCTACCGTGCCAATATCAAAATTACCGGCGGTTGTAATCGCGTTTCTGGTTTCCATATATCCGTTAACCGTATAACTGGTATGCGTTCTTGCTGTGTAATCATAAAACCTTGCTGTGGCCGGAACAATCATAGCTCCACCTCCGCTTAATAGATCAAAAGTTCCACCACTGTCAGTTATACATCCTTTAGTTGACCAGTCAAGAGTGGTATAAGTAACATTTGAAGAGGCTGTTGTTTTAAGGTTTCCGTAATTTTGGACAGTAATAGAATCAAAAGTGATTGTTTCGTTTATTGGAGTTGTTCCAATATATATATCGTTTAAACTGTCTTGATCATTATTATCAATAAGCAGATCCCCATTAGTTCCTGATTCTTTTGTGTAGATCGTCCCAGCCCCGCCCACACGGGATGTTGATGCTCCAGTAAGTCCTCCATAAGCTTGATAAGAAACAGTTGAAGAATCAGTAGTATAATAAATGGCTATTCTTCCGCCTCCGCCTCCGCCAGCGCCGGAATGACCGATTCCTCCATTAACAGTGACTGTTCCTGCCCCTGCGAGAACGCCAGTTGTAATATATATACTTCCGCCTGAACCTCCGCCATCATCATTAACACCATTTCCGCCATTCGCATAGATGGTTCCGGCTACCGTGGTAGTTCCCGAAACAGTCAATTTGACAGCGCCTCCTCCGCTTCCGCCACCAGCGCCATCGGCTCCTCCTCCGCTTCCAATATCAGTCGGAGCGGTTATGGAACCATAAGCGGAACCACCAGCAACATAACCGTCTCCACCGTCTCCACCATATCCGGCACCACCTGAAAAATCACCATGGTCAACTCCTTGTCCCGGACCTGTAGAAGATTGATATCCTTTGACATTGACGTTGATAGTCCCGCCTGAGGCGATAGTGAGATTGGCGGC
>JAGLRU010000422.1 GCA_023136145.1 Alphaproteobacteria bacterium | reverse complement strand
TAGACTACATAAACGTAAGCTATTCGGATGCCTCAGCCGGAAAAACAATGTACGCGGCAACCTCAACAGACGGGGGAAACAACACAAACTGGTTATTTGCGGGTGCTACTACAACATGGAATGGTTCAATCTCAATAGATTGGGATACTGCGGCAAACTGGGATCTAAACAGAGAACCTGTCGAAGGAGACGATGTTATAATCCCCTCAAGCGGTGTAACCAATGAACCAACACTGAGTAACGCTGATATTATAGGCTCTCTTACCTTAGCCAGCGGCAGAACCCTTACCTGTAACAGCGATCTAACGGTAGTAAATAATGTAGACATAGACGCGACACTCGATTTAAACGCTACCACATTTACAGTAGGAGGTTCAATAGATTTTACAAACGGAACTATACAGGAAGATACCTCAACAATACTGCTTAATCCATCAAGCGGAACAAAGACCCTTACAACAGATACGGAAACCCTAAACAACCTTACAATAAATGACGCGGGAGCAGGCGCGACGTTAGAGTTACAGGGTACCCTTACACTATCAGGTAATCTCACACTAACAAACGGCACATTAGATACAAACGACGAGGCTCTATCAATAAACGGCAATACCGCAATAAACGGAGGAACGTTAAAAACAGGAACAGGCGTAGTTACCTTTGGAGACGCCGCAGATGACACTGTCACCATATCAAGCGGCACCTTAGAAATCGAATCAGACAACACAACAACCGACATAGTCAAAAACGCCGGAACATGGACTAACGGAGGTGGAACAATAACCTATAACGCGGCAACAGGAGTAACAACAAATCTCCTCTCATCACTATCCTCATACTACAACCTTACACTTAATTCATCAGGAAGCACCTACACATCAGATGGAGCTATAACCGCGGCTAATGATCTAACCCTAACAAACGGCACATTAGACACCTCAACAAATAACCTCACCGTAACCGGAAACCTCCTCATAAACGGAGGAACCCTTAACGCGAGTAACGCCTCCTGTGACCTTGATATAGGCGGTAACGTTACAGTATCATCAGGAACCTTATCCGCTCCGGCTGCCCTTGATGACACATCCTTTACAGCGGGAGGCAGCTGGGAGATATCAGGAACAGGCATATTTACACATAATTCAGGAAGAATACTCCTTGACGCCTCTTCCACAGGAAAAACCATCACAACCTTATCATCCGGAGCGGATGAATTCTATGATGTGAAGCTCAATAATTCTTCAGGCGAATGGACACTTCAGGATGAGTTAACGGTAAGCAATGATCTCTATCTTACATTAGGCACGTTAGATATGAATGACAATAACCTCACTGTTACAGGTGACTATACCCAAGAAGGTGGAACCCTTACATGCGGAAGCGGTACTCTTAGAGTAGATACTAACTTCACCAAGTCAGGCGGAACCTTTAATGAAGACACAGGAACTGTAACCTTCGCAAGTACAACAAACGGAACCCTTGATGTAGCTACAACAGAGACCTTCAACAATGTAACCGTTAACAAAACAACGGATGTATCCGACACCCTCACTATAACATCAGGAGATACGATAGTTATCACAGGTACTCTTACATTAACCGATGGGGAAGTAACAGGTGCTGTCAATGCCCAGGGTAATGTAATGGTAGGAGCCTCCTTTAACCAGGGGGATGCGAACATAACCTTCTCCGGCACAAGTAACCAGACAATAACAATGACAGGAGACAAATTCCCCACAGGAACCCTTACAGTAAATAAAGCATCAAACACAGCAACAACATCAGGCACTCTAACATTAACGGGAGCATTAACAATACAGGAAGGAACCTTCTCTTTAGGAGGGGATACCAACTTTAACGGAGGTATAACAGTAGAAAACGGAGGAACACTCTCCTGCTCTACACAGAATACAACAATAACAATAGATGACGCGGATACTGTAACAATAAATGCCGGAGGAAACTTTAACTTAGAGGGAGCCTCTGGTAATCTCATAGTCCTTCAATCCGATACGACAGAAGCCTGGAGCTTAGTGATGAACGGATTATATGACATGGATTACATAAACGTAAGCTATTCAGATGCCTCAGGCGGAAGGACAATGTACGCGGCAACCTCAACAGACGGAGGAAACAACACTAACTGGATATTTACAGGAGCCACTATCACCTGGGATGGTTCAGCATCATCAGACTGGGATACCGCGGCTAACTGGGATCTGAACAGAACACCTACAGACGCGGATGATGTAGTAATAAACGTCAATGGAACGGTTAATCTACCTTCTTCGACAAGAATCAATTCTTTATCTCTCGATAATACCGTTGACGGGACAACCTGCACACTTAACTTTACATATGATGCCATAACCAAAGGCGCCTTAATCATTGATGACGGAAACCTTACAGTTCACGCGGGAGCGAACATTAATCACTCTGCCGGAACAACTGCTGTTGTGGGAACGGTTAATCTTGATATCCAGACAGGTGGTGTCGCTATTTATGGCACCATCAACGTAAGCTCCCGAGGGTACCAGTCTTCAGCAGGACCCGGAGACGGGGGGAATCATGGTGATTTTTCAGGTGGCGCCGGATATGGTGGTGATGGAGGAGACGGTTCTGTTGCCGGCGGTTCCGCCTACGGCTCCATAACGGCCCCAACTGATATTGGAAGCGGAGGAGGAACCGATGGTGGTGATACGGGTGGAAGGGGCGGGGGCGCTGTCAAATTGACTGTTACAGGAACTACCACTGTAGCCGGAACCATTTACGCGAATGGCGGAAACGGTAGTAATGATGATGGTGGAGGTTCAGGAGGAAGCGTATATATTACAACCGGCACTCTTGCCGGAGCGGGAACAATCAGTGCCAATGGAGGAACCGGCTATGATGGAGGCGGCGGCGGAGGTGGAAGAATAGCCGTTTACTACACCACCGATTCTTCAACGGTAACTTATCAGGCTTATGGTGGAGTCAGAAGTGGACATACATATTACACGGGTGGCGCGGGAACTATCTACAAAAAAGTAGCCGCGGTGGCTAACGGAAGCCTTACGATTGATAACAACGATCGGAATAACTTATACGACGTATATATCGGCAGGACTCCGATAAACGAAACAATTACCTTTGATACGATCACTATCAAAAACTACGGTAATCTGGAAACACGCTCTTCGGCAAATATTACTTATACTACTCTTGACTGGTCAACCAGAGGAATAATAACCGATATCGGCGGAACATTCGACTTATTAAGCGGAGGAGGAGCCCTTCTTGTTCCCGCGACATCAAGGCTTTACGCTTACACATCAAGAACCCACAGCAGTTGTACCATTAACGGATGGATGGAAACAAGACAAGCCATTACTACGGCGGGTGATTTTAACATCGGAACAACAGGAACATTAACGCATGAATACAATACAACTATCCAGCAATACGTAATTGACATCACAGCCGCTAACTTCAATATAGCCTCCGGTGGCACCATCAACGTAAGCTCCCGAGGCTACCAGTCTTCAGCAGGACCCGGAGACGGGGGGAACCATGGTGATTTTTCAGGTGGCGCCGGATATGGCGGTGATGGAGGAGATGGTTATGTCGCCGGCGGTTCCGCCTACGGTTCCATAACCGCCCCAACTGATATTGGAAGCGGAGGAGGAACTGATGGTTCTAATACGGGTGGAAGGGGCGGAGGCGCTGTCAAATTGACTGTTACAGGAACTACCACTGTAGCCGGAACCATTTACGCGAATGGCGGAAACGGTAGCAATGATGATGGTGGAGGTTCAGGAGGAAGTGTATACATTACAACCGGCACTCTTGCCGGAGCGGGAACTATCAGTGCCAATGGAGGGACCGGCTATGATGGCGGCGGAGGCGGAGGTGGAAGAATAGCCGTTTACTACACCACTGATAATTCAACGGTAACTTATTGGGCTTATGGTGGAGTCAGAAGTGGACATACAGCTTACACGGGCGGCGCGGGAACAGTCTACAAAAAAGCAGCTGCCGCGGCTAACGGAAACCTTACAATTGATAACAACGATCGGAATAGCTTAGACGACGTATATATTGGCAGGACTCCGATAAACGAAACAATTACCTTTGATACGATTACTATCCAAAAGTATGGCAATCTGGAAACAGGTTCTTCCACCAATATTACCTATACTACCCTTGACTGGTCAACCAAAGGAATAATAACCGATATCGGAGGAACATTCGATTTATTAAGCGGCGGAGGAGCTTTAATTGTTCCGGCGACATCAAGGCTTTACGCTTACACATCAAGAACCCACAGTAGTTGTACCGTAAATGGATGGATGGAAGCGAGGCAGGCTATTACCACCGCGGGTGATTTTAACATTGGAACAGTAGGAACATTAACGCATGAATACAATACAACTATCCAGCAATATGTAATTGACATCACAGCCGCTAACCTCAATATAGCCTCTGGCGGCACTATCAACGTAAGCTCCCGCGGCTACCAGTCTTCAACAGGACCCGGGGAAGGAGGAAACCATGCTGATTTTTCAGGTGGCGCCGGATATGGTGGTGATGGAGGAGATGGTTATGCCGCCGGCGGTTCCGCCTATGGGTCCATAACCGTTCCGACTGATATTGGAAGCGGCGGAGGAACCGACGGTGGTACTGGTGGTGGACGCGGAGGAGGCGCTGTCAAATTGACTGTTACAGGAACTACCACTGTAGCCGGAACCATCTACGCGAATGGCGGAAACGGTAGTACTGATGATGGCGGAGGTTCAGGAGGAAGTATATATATTACAACAGGCACTCTTGGCGGAGCGGGAACTATTGCTGCCAATGGAGGAAATGGTCATAGTGGTGCTGGCGCTGGAGGCGGAGGCGGAAGAATAGCCATGTACTACACCATCGATAATTCCTCGGTAACTTATCAGGCCTATGGTGGCTGGGGCTATAATGGTTCTTACGGCGGAGCCGGAACGATCTACAAAAAACCCTCCTCCCAGACTTACGGCAATCTAATAGTGGATAACAACAGTAATAGTGGTGAACGAACCCCTCTTCTCACAACCGACTGGACATTTAATAATGTAACTATCCAGAACAGCGGTAAACTCGACGCGAATACCCATGATATTACGATCCACGGTAACTTCACCAATTCAGGCGGAACCTTCACCCATTCAAGTCAGACAGCAACCTTCGCCGGCACCTCTACAGGAAACACCATAACATCCGGAGGAACAACCTTCTATCATCTAACCATGAACGGAATAGGAGGAGAATGGACCGCGCAGGACGCTTTTATCGTAGCGAATCTCACAACCCTCACAAACGGTAACCTCATCCTCGGAGGCAATGCCACCTTTAACGGTAATGTAAGCGTTGCCTCAGGATGTACGCTTTCCTGCACTACAGGCGGCAGAACTATAACAATAGATGACGCTGATACGGTAACGGTAGATTTAGGAGGAACCCTGACAATACAAGGCGCTTCCGGTAATCTCATAACACTCCAATCCGATACGACAGCCGCCTGGAGCCTTATAATGAACGGTACATACAATATAGACTACGTAAACGTAAGCTATTCAGACGCCTCAGGAGGAAAAACAATATTTGCCGCGACCTCAACAAGCGGAGGAAACAACACAAACTGGGTATTTGAAGGAGCAATTATAACATGGGACGGTTCAGAGTCGACAGATTGGGGTACCGGAGATAACTGGGATCTTGGCAGACAACCGGTTGAAGATGACGATGTTATAATTCCCTCAAGCGGTGTAACCAATGAACCCGCTTTGGACAGCGCCTGGGCAATAGGCTCTCTCGCGATCCAACCGGGCAGAACCCTTACCTGCAACAGCAATCTAACGGTAGTAAATAATGTAGATATAGATGCGACACTCGATTTAAACACAACCACATTTACGGTAGGAGGTTCAATAGATTTTACAAACGGAACTATACAGGAAGCCACATCAACAATACTACTTAACCCATCAAGCGGAACAAAGACCCTTACAACAGACAGTGAAACACTTTACAATCTTACAATAAACGATGGCGGAGGAGGAGCGACGTTCCAGTTACAGGATGTTCTTACACTATCAAACAATCTTACGGTAATACAAGGAACATTAGACGCAAACGACCAAACATTATCAATAAACGGCAATACCGCAATAAACGGAGGAACATTAAAAACAGGAACAGGTATTGTTAGCTTTGGAGACGCCTCAGGAGACACTGTTACGATATCAAGCGGCACCTTAGAAATCGAATCAGACAACACAACAACAGACATAGTAAAGAATGCCGGAACATGGATCAATTCAGGAGGAACAATAACCTATAATGCCGGAACAGGAGTAACAACAAACCTTCTCTCATCACTATCCTCATACTACAACCTTACACTTAATTCATCAGGAAGCACCTACACCTCAGACGGAGCTATAACCGCAGCTAATGACCTAACCCTGACAAACGGCACATTAGATATCTCAACAAACAACCTCACCCTATCCGGTAACCTTCTCATAAACGGAGGAACCCTTAACGCGAGTAACGCCTCCTCTGACCTTGATATAGGCGGTAACGTTACAGTATCATCAGGAACCCTATCTGCTCCGGCCGCATTAGATGATACATCCTTTACAGCGGGAGGCAGCTGGGAGATATCGGGAACAGGCATATTTACACCTAACTCGGGAAGAGTACTCCTTGACGCCTCTTCAACAGGAAAAACTATTACAACCTCATCATCAGGAGCCGATGACTTCTATGATGTTAAGTTTAATAATGTCTCAGGCGAATGGACGCTTCAGGATGAGTTAACAGCAAGCAATGATCTTTATCTTAGTCTCGGCACATTAGAAATGAATGACAATAACCTCACAGTTACAGGTGACTATACCCAGGAAGGCGGAACCCTTACATGCGGAAGCGGTACCCTTAGAGTAGACACTAACTTTACCAAGTCAGGCGGAACCTTCAACGAAGACACAGGAACAGTAACATTCGGAGGCGCAACAGACGGAACCTATAATGTGGCTACAACAGAGACCTTCAACAACGTAAGCGTTAACAAAACAACCGATGTATCCGACACTCTCACCATAACAAGTGGCGATACAATAGTCGCGACAGGCACTCTTAATTTTACAGACGGAGAAGTTGATACAGGAACGATAGAAGCGGAAGGTGATTTAACAGTAGGCGCTTCTTTTAATCAAGGGAACGCGGCTATGACCTTCTCCGGAACAAACGCCCAGACAATAACATTAACAAGTGATAACTTGCCCACAGGAACACTTACAGTAAATAAATTATCAAACACAGTTACTACATCAGGAACATTAACCTTAGCAGGTGCCCTTATCATACAGGAGGGAACGCTTTCTCTTGGAGGTAGCACCAACTTTAACGGAAACATAACAGTAGAATCAGGAGGAATGCTTTCCTCTACTACAGCGAGGCACAACAATAACAATAGATGACGCTGATACGCTAACGGTAGACTCCGGAGGACACTTTGAGTTACAGGGAGCCTTAGGTAATCTCATAACACTTCAATCCGATACAACAGCCGCCTGGAGTTTAGTAATGAACGGAACATATGACTTAGCTTACATAGACGTAAATTACTCAGACGCCTCAGGCGGAAGGACAATGTACGCGGTAAATACAACAGACGGAGGAAACAACATAAACTGGATATTTACAGGCGCCGCGATCACATGGCTTGGTTTGGAATCATCAGACTGGGATACCGCGGGGAACTGGGACTTAGACAGAACCCCTACAGCTGCGGATGACGTTGTAATAAATCTTACCGGAACGGTCAATTTACCCTCTTCAACGACAATCAATTCTTTAATTCTCGGTAACGAGGGCGGCACAACAAACCCTGTTCTTACCTTCACTTATAATGGTATCGCTAACGGCGCCTTGATCATAGATGACGGAAACCTTACAGTCCACACAGGAGCGAATATCACTCAGTCTGCCGGAACCACTCTTGTTGTGGGAACGGTTAATCTTGATATCCAGACCGGTGGCGCAACTATTAACGGCACTATCAATGTAGACTCCACAGGCTATCAGCATTCCGAAGGGACAGGAGCGGGAACTAACGCTAGTGGAGGCGGCTCAGGCGCCGGATATGGCGGAGACGGAGGATATGGAAATGGCATCTCCGGCGGCTCAGCGTACGGCTCTATTACAGAGCCAATTAACATCGGAAGCGGGGGAGGAGACGCGAGTGATTATGGCGGAGCTGGCGGAGGCGCTGTTAAGCTGACCATCGCGGGAACTGCTACCATAGCCGGAACCATATCCTCAAATGGAGGAACAGGCCAGGAAGGCGCCGGCGGAGGCTCGGGAGGAAGTGTTTATATTACGACAGGTACCCTTGCGGGAGATGGAACGATCATCGCTAATGGAGGTAATGGCTACAATAGTGTTTGCGGTGGAGGAAGCGGCGGAAGAATAGCCATGCATTACACCACGGATTCCTCAACTGTTTCTTATGAGGCCTACGGAGGTCTCGCGGGAGCCTCAACCACCCGCATGGGAGGAGCCGGAACCATCTACACAAAAGCCGTTGCCCAAAGTAACGGAGACCTTACGCTCGATAACAATAATCAGGATAGGTTGAATGACAGTTACATCGGTAAAACCCCGATAGACGAAACAATTACCTTTGATACCTTAACTATCCAAAACTACGGCAACCTGGAAACAGGCTCCTCCACAAACATCACCTATACCACCCTTGACTGGTCAACCAAAGGAACGATAACCGATATCGGAGGAACATTCGATTTATTGAGCGGAGGAGGAGCACTAACTGTTCCGGCGACATCAAGGCTTTACGCTTACACCTCAAGAACCTACACGAGTTGTGCCGTAAACGGATATATGGAGGCCAGACACGCCATTACCACCGCGGGTGATTTTAATATCGGAGTGGTAGGGACCTTAACGACTGAATACAATACAACGGTCAAGCAATATGTAATCGACATCACAGCCGCTAACTTCAATTTATCTTCCGGCGGCACCATCAACGTAAACGCCAGAGGCTACCAGCATTCCGCGGGAACAGGCGCGGGAACCAATGGTACTCGCGCCGGAGGCGCCGGGTACGGCGGAGACGGCGGAGACGGAAACGCCGGCTCAGGCGGAGGCGCGTATGGATCGATCACAGAGCCGACTGACCTTGGAAGCGGAGGAGGAGATTCTGGTACAGGCGGAGCCGGAGGAGGAGCTGTTAAACTGGCCATTGCAGGAACCACTACCATAGCCGGAACCATATCCTCGAACGGTGGAAACGGTGGAAGTGATGCCGGCGGAGGTTCAGGAGGAAGTGTTTATATTATGACAGGTACACTAACGGGAGCGGGAACGATTACAGCGAACGGGGGAACCGGTGAGGATTCCTACGCTGGCGGAGGCGGAGGCGGAAGAATAGCTGTTTATTACACCACTGATTCTTCAACTGTTTCTTACGAGGCGCATGGAGGTCTCGCGGGAGCCTCAACCAGCCGCATGGGAGGAGCCGGAACTATCTATACAAAAGCCTCCACCCAAGGTAACGGAGACCTTATGATCGATAACAATAATCAGGATAGCTTAGGTGACACTGCCATCGGCAGGACTCCGATAGACGAGACAATCGCTTTTGATACGATCACTATCCAAAATTACGGCAATCTCGAGACGAGAACATTTACGGATATTACCTATACCACCCTTGACT
>JAGLRU010000421.1 GCA_023136145.1 Alphaproteobacteria bacterium | reverse complement strand
GGGTGGTCACTCCAAGTTTTTGTCTCAATGGTACCTACTGATGATGATTCAAGCTATAGTCGTTTGGCGGACTTTGATGGGGCTGCTATGGTGTTCGATAGACCGGATGCCGGGTTTTTTCCGGATCGTTCCGACCTCGGAGTGTTGGAGGTTACGCGGCAAGCGTTGGCAAGAGGTCACAATGTCCTTGACGCAAATGCAATGGCAGTTCTGTTGTCTGGAAAAGTTGAGAATCCAATGATGGGATTGCTCGCTGCTCATTTGCTTTTGCTTGCTAGAAAACCAAATTTAGAACTGATACAAAAAGTCGTTACTAACACTGGTATCTTGATTGGCGCAAACTATCCGGATTTGCTTGTCTTGTCGTGGAAATTGGGACAATTGCGTGGAACCTCTGATGCGCTAGATGCAAAAGCTTTGGTTGAAAGCGTAAAGGGACCTCCGATGCTTCAGCTTAGCTGGCGTTACTTTATGGAGGCATATTTGAGCCTTGTTGATAAAGGAATGCTCGATAATGTAATTTACAAAATGTCCAGTCAACTGGTGTCGTCTAGTGTCTGGGTGTCGTGGCTAGATAGCGTGGACTACCAAACAGAACCGTCTGATGTTGCTGAAGATACGAACTTGGAGGGGCTGCAAGTCAAAAGTTTATTTTCGATTTCCCCTGAAGAAGACTCTTCTCAAGAAGTGACTGCGGCAAAAAAATCAAGAAGTGCATTGAATTTTTGGATAGGTGAAATTACCAAAGTAATTCGTTGGGGCGCGATCTATCTTCTGGGTAAGTTATCAAATTGGTTATTAACGAGAAAAAGTTTGAAAAGCACTGAATCTTCTGTTTTGAAAACTGTGTTAGAAAATATGAGTGCAGGTTTTGATAATAAACTACGAAGCGTTGAAGCGGAGGCGGTGGCAGGTATTTTTGAAACATTAGTTGAGCAAGTGGACTGGAAGTCTGTTGTTAGGCAAATGAAATCGGCTAAACTCAGTGGTAAAAATTATCGACCATTGTCTCCATTGCAGCGTCAGCTTCTTTTGTCGCTGAAAGCTGCTAGAGAGCAGTTTGAGGACGATGGTAAACTCCCGAGGGACACCATTTGGAACCAGCAAAGACGTGCTGATGTACCTATTCATGCAATTATTATTGCACTCCGGTCACTTGTTTTGATTGTTAAAAATTTGGGTAATGTACGTCTCTCTAGTCTTGCAAAGGCTCTCGTTCAAGCTAGAAAAGATATAAACAAGTCATAGAGCATAGTTTTTTCGTCTTTAATTTTGCAAAAAAAAGGTGCTGCGTTGCAACAAAAATAAGAGTGCTTGTTTAAAAAGATTTGTATTTCCTGCTTTTTTTAATAAATGAAGAAATTTTCAAAATTTTAGCTTGTTATGTTTTTAAAAAAATGGTCTCCTTTTCGAAATATCTGGTAAAGTTTTTGTTGAAAGGTGAAATTTATGGCTGTTAGAGTAGAGTATGTTAAAGGAAATCTATTAGGACCTCAGGAACTTGTCGTTGTTGCGTCCGCTGAAGACGTTGTTGACAGTGGCGGAAGACCCAAAATTGGCAGCGTTGTAGAAGAAACAGGTGAGATTTATGCTGGTACATTGCCAATAACAGAAGAGCGTCCGCAAGAAATGGGAATCTTTGTGGTGCTTCCTCCATGGAATGATAAGACTTTGCTTAAATCCTTTAATACTTTGTATGGTAAGGATCATCCTTCAGGGGATACTGTGGTCAGCGATTTTGGTTCTTTGTATCGTTTAGCCAATATATACAATGCTGCTGTAAAAGCTGAAGCTAGAGACGCTAGAAAGAATGGAAATAACGGAAATAAC
>JAGLRU010000420.1 GCA_023136145.1 Alphaproteobacteria bacterium | reverse complement strand
AAATAACGCAACGAAATATCACATATTAAGAGTAAGTTCGCAGAAGCTATCGAGACAAACCTCAAAGATTCAATGGATCGTATAGACGAATTCATGAAGACGATGGAGGAAAAATAATTTGGTAGAAGCTACAGGAAAATTTCTTGAACTACATAACGTTCGAGAAAGACTTGAAAAACTCGAGAAACTTGAAAAATCAGGCGGTTCAGGCTATAGTGGAGGGAGGGATGGATGCATGGCAAACATCTGTTGAAATCCGTTTATCTTCCCTTGATGATAAGGTCGGAAAGATTTGCGAGGGTATTTCTCGTATTGAAATTAAATTAGCATCCCTTCCTGATAAATGGTTTATTATCGGCACAATCGTTGCGTTGTTTGTGCTGGTTATTGCAGCAGCAACATTTGGATTTGATTTAAAACCGCATAAATAATTTGTGGAAGTCTATTTTTCTTCAATTTGTTTTGATTGTTCCTGTGCAGCTAATTCAGCATAAACAGCCTTTATAGGCTCAGAAGCGTGTCCACGCGTCTCATGAGTCATAATAACGGCAAGACTGCCTACCGGATGCTTAGCGAAAAGCGGGCATGACGAAGTGTTTATAGTCATTTCTAAATTCATTGAGAATGCCCCCGAAGCCTGCCCTAGCGAAGGCGGAGGCGGCATGGCGTAAAGGAAGTGGCGATCAGAAAATTTAGAAAAGAAATCCGTGTGTATCCGTGTTCATCCGTGGGAAAAAATGCTTGCCATGTGTTTGTTTATGCCAGACCCCGCCCTTCGGCGGGTAGAGGACACTCTCAATAAATTTGGAAACGACTATATACCCATAGAACAAGAGCTTTTTAAAAGTAGTCTGTAATGAAAGCAGCATGTAGAATTCATAAAACATTAAAACAAGGAACATCTTATGACAATCGTTCAACGTCCGACTGTTAAACCAAACAATCCCTGCTTTTCATCTGGCCCTTGCGCAAAGAGGCCGGGTTGGTCATTTGATTCCCTGAGTGGGGCGATGCTTGGGCGTTCACACCGCTCACATAACGGAGTTGCGAAAATCCTGCAGGTTATTGAAAAATCCAAAGCCCTCTTGAGAATACCGAAAGACTACCGCCTCGCGCTTGTTCCAGCTTCCGATACAGGTGCGTTTGAAACGGCTATGTGGTCGCTTCTGGGCGAACGCGGCGTGGACGTACTCGGATGGGAAACCTTCGGGAATCTTTGGATTTTTGACGTTACAAAACAATTGAAGTTGAAAGACTTGCGTGTTTTTAAGGCACCGTTCGGATCAATTCCAGACCTTTCCCAAGTCGATACCGATCGCGATGTTGTTTTTGTATGGAATGGAACGACCTCCGGCGTTAAAGTGCCAAACGGAGATTGGATCAAGTCCGAACGCAAAGGGCTAACATTGTGCGATGCCACCTCCGCCGTTTTTGCAATGGATATACCCTGGGACAAGCTCGATGTCGTCACATGGTCATGGCAAAAAACTATGGGCGGCGAGGCTGCTCACGGAATGCTAGCACTTTCCCCTCGCGCCGTGGAACGACTGGAAAGCTACACCCCACCATGGCCAATTCCGAAAATCTTCCGCATTACCAAAAACGGAAAACTGTTAGACGATCCGTTCGAGGGGAAAACAATCAACACACCTTCCATGCTCTGCGTGGAAGACCATCTTGACGCACTGAAATGGGCGGAAAACATAGGTGGGCTGCCAACACTCCTGAAACGCAGTGCCTCCAACCTGAAGGCAGCAGAAGATTGGGTATCTAAGACCGAATGGGCAGAGTTCCTGCCGGAAAGACCCGATATTTATTCCAACACCTCAATTTGTTTCAAGATCGTGGATCCGTGGTTTACGGTCAAATCCGTTGAGGATCAAAGAAAAATCATTAAGGATTCGGAAAAAATTCTAGATATAGAAGGCATCGCTTACGAAATCGCCAATCACAGCGACGCTCCAGCCTCCTACCGCCTCTGGGGAGGAGCCACGGTGGAAACTTCCGACATCGCAGCATGTCTGGAATGGATCAACTGGGCATACCTGAATGTAAAATCACAAACGTGAAAAACTCCGGCATTATCTTTTCGCTTCCGACTTTTCAATTTGCGAATCCAATCTGTAATCGTCCAGCCCGGCTGGCTCTTGATGGATCAAAATGCCCACCTTCGGAAATTCCTTATAGATCGCCAACTCGATTTCCTCGGTGATGCTATGTGCCTTTGTCAGACTTAAATTACCGTCCAGTTCCAAATGAAATTCAATAAAACCCTGAGACCCGCTGTTCCGAGTACGCAGATCATGGACGGCACACGCCGATGGATGTGCCAACACTAATTTTTCAATTTTTGCGCGTTCCTCATCCGACATTTCCTCGTCCAAAAGGATGCCGAAAGATACCTTGCTGAGTTTCCACACACTGTAGAGAAGGAAGAACACGATAACCATTGCAAACAACGGATCGAAATAAAGCCAGCTACTGTAATGACTGAGAATAAGGGCAACGATAACGCTGATATTCATCAGCAGGTCGCCCTTGTAATGCAGATGATCGCCGCTGATGGCAACGGATTTTGTTTTCCTGATAACGTAAAGCTGGAAAGCGATCAGAGCACCGGTCAACACAATCGATAAAACCATCACACCGATCCCGACAACAGCTTCTTTGACTAGCTGCGGATGAATAAACCGGTGTATTGATTCAAAAAACAGATATCCGGCGGAACCAAGAATAAAAAGAGCCTGACCAAGTGCCGAAAGTGCCTCAAGTTTGCCGTGTCCGAAACGATGATGCTTATCGGCAGGATACGCTGCATGAATAACACTTATCATCGTAATGGAAGATGCCATCGCATCGAAAGTTGAATCCATCAGCGAGGTCATAAGGCTCACCGAATCTGTTATCAGATACGCGACTGTCTTGGTTACAATCAGTATACCTGCCACCGACAGACTAGCGATGCACGCCCACTTACGGATCCTAATGTTTTTGATTTCCGCCAGATTCAATCTATTCAGATAGGGGTTGGCAATGCTCATGCGGATGCTCCGATTTTTACAATCTTTAAGTCACTTTTAAAAA